>NZ_DAIUEH010000051.1:35468-42013 GCF_036845245.1 Methylobacter sp. | reverse complement strand
GCTAAAATCGGATGGATCCATTTTAGCTTTCGCGAAAAATCCTGGCGCGCTTATGTGGAATTCACTAAATTCTAATCTAAAGCATATGAAGAAATCAGATTAAAACGCGATTTTGGGAAATGAAATCCGCATTCGTTGCAAAAATATTATCGCAACTCAATATAGCTTGAAATATAGGGATATAAGCAAGCCCATGTTCGATGCCTCAGTTTCTAATCTTATACCCCGTCTTAAACACCCACCCTACAAAAGTCAGGCAGATGATAAGAAAGCCAAACGTCATACCAATGCTCATGCCGATGTGCACATCGGCGACGCCGTAGAAGCACCAGCGAAAGCCGCTGATCAAATAGACCACTGGATTGAACAGGGTGATTTTCTGCCATAATGGCGGCAGCATAGTGATCGAATAGAACGCGCCGCCCAAGAATGTGAGCGGGGTGACGATCAACATCGGAACCACCTGCAGTTTCTGGAAATTATCGGCCCATAGGCCGATAATGAAGCCAAATAGACTGAAAGTAATAGCAGTGAGCACAAGAAAGGCACTCATCCATACAGGATGGGCGATCTCGTAGGGCACGAAAATGCGGGCGGTGCCCAGAATAAGTAGCCCCAAGATCACCGACTTGGTCGCCGCCGCCCCCACATAACCGATGAGTATCTCGATCCACGAAACCGGAGCTGATAGCAGCTCATAAATAGTGCCTGACCACTTGGGCATATAGATGCCGAATGAAGCATTGGATATACTTTCGTTCAGTAAACTCAGCATGACCAGTCCTGGGATAATGAAGGCGCCGTAACTGACGTCGCCAATGTCGCCCATACGCGAACCGATGGCTTTACCAAATACGATGAAGTACAGCGATGTGGTCAGCACCGGTGCAGCGATGCTTTGCCACACAGTACGAAAGGTGCGTGCAATTTCAAAGTGATAAATGGCGCGAATACCATAGAGGTTCATTACAGTATCTCCTTGGGCTGATGCACCAGACTGACAAAGATGTCCTCCAGTGAACTCTCGCTGGAGCTTAAGTCTTTGAATTCGATATTGTGTTCACCGAGTGAGCGCAATAGCTCAGCAATACCGGTTTCTTCTTTTTGGCTATCGAAGCTATAAACCAGCGTGCGTCCACCGTCGGAGAGCGCTAATGGCCAAGCGCTTAGCTCGGCCGGGATGCTGTCCATGGTCTGTCGCAAAGTCAGTGTGAGCTGCTTTTTGCCGAGCTTGCGCATCAGTACCTCTTTGTCTTCAACAACAATCAGTTCACCTTTACTGATGACGCCGATGCGGTCTGCTATGTCTTCGGCTTCTTCAATGTAATGAGTGGTCAGAATGATGGTGGTACCCTGCCCACGCAGTTCGCGCACCATGCGCCACATGTCGTGTCGTAACTCTACATCCACGCCGGCACTCGGCTCATCAAGGAACAATATCGTTGGCTCATGCGCGAGGGCTTTGGCAATCAGCACGCGGCGTTTCATGCCGCCCGATAAGGTCATGATTTTTGCGGCGCGTTTGTCCCACAAGGACAGATCGCGCAGCACTTTTTCCAGGTAGGTTGCGTTGGGTGCCTTGCCGAACAGTCCTCGACTGAATTTGATCGTGGTCAAGACCGACTCAAACGCGTCCGTATAGAGTTCCTGGGGCACCAACCCGATGCTGGCCCGCGCCGCGCGATAGTCTCGCACGGTGTCGTGACCGTCGGCGATGATGGTTCCGGAGGTGGCCTTGACGATGCCGCAGATGATGCTAATCAGCGTCGTCTTGCCCGCACCATTGGGTCCGAGCAGGGCAAATATCTCGCCGCGTTTTATCTCCAGGTTGATTTTATTGAGTGCTTGGAAACCGCCGGCATACGTCTTGTTAACGTCGCGCACGAAGATAATGGGATCGGAATTTTCGGCGGCTGCGGGCATTGTTTTTATGAATGTAATAGGTTATGCATAAGGACTCTTTCGCACTGCGAGTGATTGTATAAGTGATTGTTTATTTTGCCCTGATTGTACGGGGACACCCCACTAAGCGATTTTTAAACTTCAAAAGCTTCTGGACTGGCAAAATTTCAACGCTTTTCCCACTCTTCGAGGAGCTTGTCATCGGCCAATGCCCTTTGTTCCGCTCCGCCTAACAAGTAATAATCTAGGTTTGGATACTTTGTATTCATTTCAAGAGTAATTAACAAAAATAACTTTCAAGACCATTTTTTTACTGGTTAACAGGCAAATGCGCATAAAAACAGTTTGCGGATAACTCAGAATGTAAACCGAATGCTGCAATCGGCTGTTGAGGGGCATCCTTAGTTTAAAGCATCATCCCATTTCAACCGTTAAAAAACCATAACACCTCAAACTAAATACACAATTTGTATCAATACTTATACGTACTAAAAAATCAGTTGCTCCACAAAGGCCAATCGCTTGCTCTCCAGTGTAAAGAGCAATCCTATCCGATGGTTTTTAATCATTTTACGATTGTTCACGCAGCTATACCCACTGTCTCCCGTAACAAAAGCCGGTTCCAGCACCCAAAGCCGACATGTCCTGGAAATAGTCATTCTTGGTTTGTCATACACACGAAAGTTAACGGGCTGGTGTTGACCGTGGCAATCGGCGTAAAACAGCGTAACGAGGCTGATTGTTGAGGGCGGCTTATTTTTCTGATCACCACGGCGGCTTTCGTTAGCTATGCTGACTTCAAGCCTTATATTTTACATAGACTGCCAATGTGTAACTTCTACTTAATTGTTAACTTAACAACAATGTTAGAGCGAGTTTGTTTTCGTTGTAGATAATCCTACATAACGAATATGTCCCGCCGACATCTGAAAAGTCGGCGATAGCAGAGACGTAAATTTGTCGGTTCGCGCAAGACAGTAAATAGACGGGTTTCCGGGTGAGCTGTCATCCAGCGTAGCTACGGCGTATTTTATTGGCAAGCATATTGCTTATGTTTCGTTATGTACAATAGGTTATAAAGGATGGCAGGTTATAAAACATGACTATAATTCAACACGGCCGCGAACCGTTTTCGCACAATAAACTCACCCTTGCCGTTTCGGCGGCGCTGGCCATGGGCCCCCTACCGCTGCTTGCAGCACCCACGGACGGCGTAGTCGTCAGCGGCGACGCGACGATCGGTCAAGCGGGCGCAGTAACCACCATTACCCAGTCCACGCCGAAAGCGGCGATCAACTGGCAGGGCTTCTCGATCGGCAGCGGCGAAACGGTCAACTTCCAGCAGCCGGACGCCCATTCGATTACCCTCAACCGCGTGCTGGGCAATGAACGGAGCGTGATCGACGGGGCGCTGAACGCCAACGGGCAGATCTTTCTGATCAATTCCAACGGTGTACTGTTCAACCAGGGTAGCAGCGTCAATGTCGGCGGATTGGTGGTGAGCACGCTGGACATCAGCGACGAAGATTTCGAAGCCGGCCGCTATGTCTTTCAAGGCAACGACGGCAGCGGATCGGTGATCAACATGGGCACACTCAGCGCGGCCGACCAAGGCTACGTGGCGCTGCTGGGCAAGAAGGCGATTAACCAAGGCGTTATCAGCGCCACCCTCGGCACCGCGGCGCTGGGCGCCGGTGAACGAATCACCCTCAACTTCAATGGTGATTCGCTGCTGAGCGTGAGTATCGACCAGGGCATGCTTAATGCGCTGGTCGATAATCAGGAAGCGATTCATGCCGATGGCGGCAAGGTCTTCCTCAGCGCCCGCGCGGTCGACGCAGTGCTCGGCAGCCAGGTGAACAACAGCGGGCTGGTGGAGGCGCGCACGCTCAACGACCTCAAAGGCGAAATCGTGGTCCAGGCTTACGGCGGCACCGTGAACATCGACGGCACCTTGGACGCTTCGGCCCCGAACAGCGGCGACGGCGGTTCGATCGAGACCAGCGGCGGCAAAGTGAAGATCGCCGACAGCGCGGTCGTTACCGCTCGTTCAGAAACCGGCGCGACCGGGCAGTGGCAGATCAATTCCCAAGGTTATACTATAGCGGACAGCGGCGGCGACATGTCCGGGACCTTCCTCACCAATCAGCTTGATAGCGACAAGACCAAGCTGACCATCAACTCCGTTCAGGGCGGCAGTTCCGCCGGCGATATTAATGTTAAAGACACCGTGAGCTGGAGCAGCAATGCCAAGCTCACTTTGCAAGCCAGCAACGATCTCAACGTCAATAAGGCCATTACCGCCGGCGGAGACTCGTCCGGTGTCACTCTGACCGCCGGGCAAAACGTCAATATCAATGACGCGATCGCCTTAAGCGGTGACCATGCGACACTGGCGATGCAGGCCACCGCCGGCAATGCCAACGTCAATGCGGCCATTACCGCCGGCGGAGACGCGGCCGGACTCACACTCACTGCCGGGCGCGATGTCAATGTCAAGTCCGGTATTACGTTAAGCGGCGACCATGCGGCTCTGGCGATGCAGGCCGCCAACGACGTCAACGTCAATGAGGCCATTGCCGCCGACGGAGACGCGGCCGGAGTCACTTTGACCGCCGGGAACAACGTCAATGTCAACAATGCGGTGAATTGGAGCAGCAACGCCAGGCTCGCCTTGCAAGCCGCCAACGACGTCAACGTCAATAAGGCCATTAGCGTCGGTGGAGACTCGTCCGGCGTCACGCTGACCGCCGGGAAAAACGTCAATATCAATGACGCTGTTACGTTGAGCGGCAACCACGCGACGCTGGCGATGAATTACGGCGGCGATTACAACATTCTGACCCCGGCGAGTTTCAGCGGCACGGTGCTCGATTCCAACGGCAAACCGGTCGCGAAGCAGGACACTAGCGGTGGAGTGTACGGCAGCGTGACGCTGTCCGGCAGCAACAGCGGCTTGAAGCTCAACAACCAGAGCTACACGCTGATCCGCGGCATGGACGATTTTGCGGCCATCAGCGGCGTCACCGGCAAATACGCGTTGGCAACCAACCTCGATGCGACGGACTGGAGCAGCGCCCATACAGGGGCTTTGACGGTGGTAGATTCACTATCGGGCGTGCTGACCGGTCTGGGCCACACCGTCAGCAATCTGACCATCCAGTCGTCAGGCTCAAGTCTCGGCCTCATCGGTACTGCTGCTAATCCCACGACGATTCGCGACATCGGTATCGTCAACGCCGATATCGCCAGTATAGACATAAACGACCACAGTACATCTGCCAACGTGTTGGTTGGAAACTTTCTGGGCGGCAACATTTACAACGTTTACAGCACCGGCAAACTCAAGGCAGGAGGCTCATCATCCGGTCTCGTCGGATATTTAGTGGGATCAATATTCGATGCATTTTCAACTGTCGATATCCTTGCTCCCAGTGGGGCCGGTTTGATAGGCGGCGTTGCACGGGGCTCGGTCAAGAACGTTCATGCGGCAGGAAATATTCATTGGCAGGGCGGACTGGGAAACCAAAGTGGTGGCTTGATCGGTACTATGGATAATTCAAACATATCCAATGCCTATGCTTTGAGTGACATCATCGGCATCACCGGCAGCACTAACCCGACAATTTGGCTTGGCGGTTTGGTCGGTCGCATGACAATTTCTGCGGGAACTCCCGTTTCTATCAAGGATTCTTTTGCAACGGGCAATGTCACAGGCGGCACTCAGATTGGTGGGCTTATAGGTAATATTAATGTGACTGGCTCCGTCGAGACTTCAGTTACCGTCACAAACGACTATGCAACCGGGAATGTGACCGGCAAGTATTCGTCCACATACAGTGCCGGCGAAGGTATCGGCGGATTGATAGGCTACGCTAATCTGGGACCAGGGACGGGGAAATTAACCATGGACCACGTCTATGCTACCGGCAACGTTACACTTGATGCCAGTTACGCAGGTAACGGAGGTTATGTCGGCGGATTGATCGGCAACTTGACCACTAAAGCCGGCACGATTACGAATTCTTATGAGACCGGTAATGTTTACGCGCCGACCGCAACCAATGTAGGCGGTTTGCTCGGCTATGTGAATGACGGTCGTACTGGATACACGTTAGACATCAGCGGTTCTCACGCTGCTGGGAATGTCACGGGCAAGGCAAATGTAGGCGGTTTAGTTGGTCAATTTAGAGTCTATTTGAACTCCGGACCAGCCGGAACCATCAGTAATTCATCTGCGAGCGGTACAGTTACCGGGAGTACAGGCGTTGGCGGTGTGATCGGGCTATCAAGTAAAGCGAACGTCAATTCCGACGTGTATTACAACGCCGACGGGTGTCCGGACAAAGCCCAAGGGTGTCCCGCTTTCGGCAATACCGGCAACGCGGTGAATAGCGCCGGAAGCAATAGCAGCCATGGTTTGACCGGAAGTCAGGTTCCCGACATGCAGTTCTACGTAAACGGGACTATTAATGATGTGTTAGCTGGTCGTGCAGCTGCACAAGCTGCAGCGGACGCGGCTGCACAGGCGGCCGCGAAAGCCGCCGATGCGGCTGCAAAAGCTGCGGCGGATGCGGCCGCGAAAGCCGCCGCCGATGCGGCTGCAAAAGCTGCGGCGGATGCGGCCGCGAAAGCCGCCGCCG
>NZ_DAIUEH010000051.1:0-35368 GCF_036845245.1 Methylobacter sp. | reverse complement strand
GCCGATGCGGCTGCAAAAGCTGCGGCCGATGCGGCTGCAAAAGCTGCGGCCGATGTGGCCGCGAAAGCCGCCGCCGATGCGGCCGCACAGCAGGCCGTCACTCAGCAAGCCGCCACTCAGGCGGCGGAAGTCGCGGTTGCCGGGACCGTATCGCAGGTGGCCTCGACCCGGATCGCCGATGTTCAACGGCAGACCGGCTCCTCAGCTGCCGCCGCCGGTATCCTGGCCGGCGCGAACACCGTTTCGGCCCCGGCGCCATCCTCAATTGACAGCAATATTGTTTCCATCGAACCCGACAGCTATTCCGCGCATGTGCAGCGTATCGAGGTCGATGGAGTGGTTTATAACTTAGATGAAGAGGGTAAAACCGAGGGGGCTACAACTGAATAGTTCAACATCCGATAGTCGCAACATCCTGCGTTGCGGGGTCGCCACGCAGGTCCACATTTAATTTTTTGGAGAAAAAACATGAATCGATTTTCAAGACACACCGGCAACGTTATTTCAGCGTTAGCATTATTGCTTGTGTCCTCCTATGCTTATGCCGTCGATTGCCCCGGCGGAAGTAATTTTTACTACAGCGCAACGGGCTCAGTGACGCCGACCACCACAACGATCAACGTTGCGGTGGCGTCCAATTTCAAGGATGCCGCGAAAGACTTGGCCAACGGCTACGTCGCCGGCACGTCCTATAAAGTCAACCTGTGCCAAGGTTCGTCCGGCACCATTTCTTCCAGCATTAACGGTGGTAATCCGTATAACATCGCATTATTCCTGTCCGCCGATCAAAGTTTTGCGGATGCGGTGACCGTAGCTTTGGGAAGCTCATTTCCTTATGCCAACGGCGTACCGGTGTTTTTGCTGTCGCCCAATGCTTACGGTTCCCATGTTGCGGCGGATTATTTTGCGACAGGGCAAACGCATGGCGCTACGGCAGATGGTCTGACATCATACGTGATCCTTAATCATGCTTCCGGTACACCTGCCGCAGGTACGATCGCGATCGCAAATCATAGCAGCGCACCTTACGGCATTGCTGCGAGTACCCAAATTTTATATCCAATGGGAGGTGGAACGCCTCCCAATGGATCGGGATACTCGGATTTGAGTACTCCGGCGACATATATTTATAACGCGACCACTAATACCGCATCGGCATGTAATGGCCTGGTTTCGGGTAGTCAGTGGCAATGCGAGTACAACAATGTCGATCTCACTTTGACGGCTATCGACAGCAATTCGGTAACCGGCGGATTTGTCGGCTGGTCCCAGGTGTGCAATTCCACTACCTATCCGACAAATCGATATGTGAAGTTCCCGGATTATGTGCTCGCACAGTACGGCGTTCTAATCGATATTGCCGATAGCACTCAGGAAACCGTCGCGGCGAATCTAGTGTCTTACATGGATGTTGGATCGGGCACATGGAACACGTTTTTGACTAACCACTGCTACGTAACGTTTTGAGTTTTTTCCTGATTTAATTGACCGGTCAAGCTAAAAACAGGGTTACGTTTTTTGCTTCGCTCGCCGGTATGCCGGCCGCCGCGCCTGCGGCGGCTGGCTTTTTCCTCCAGACATTATTATCGATTAAGCACATGAACCGACATTCTTGCTCCGCCGCCGCTGCAAAGCGCCGGCTATTGATTCTTTTCGCCCTGGTTCCGGGTTGTAGTTTTTTCGGCGTCAGCCAGGCTGCGCCCCCCGAGATACCCAACTACCGCGCCGGCGACGCGGTCAAGGACGCGCAACCGCCGCGCCGTCCCACGCCGCGCGAGTCGCCCGAGCCGGAAATCGTCGAGCAGGACACCCGTCCGCTGGTCCTGCCCAAAGGCGAAACGCTGATGGTGCGCGAGTTCCGGTTGGAAGGCGCCGAGTTTATTCCGGAAGCCGAGTTGCAGGCCGAACTCGCTCCCTATAAGGGCCGCGCGCTCGACATGGCCGAAATCCAGAAAGCCGCCGCGAAGATCACCGCGCTTTACCGGGGCCGGGGCTACCCAGTGGCGCGGGCCTATGTGCCGAAGCAGGACGCCACCTCGGGCGTACTGACTATCCGCATCATCGTCGGCAAGTACGGCAAGTTCACGCTCGACAATCAGTCGCTGGTCAGCGACGGCATGCTGCTCGGTATGTTCGAGTCGTTGCAGGGGGATAAAGCGGTGTCGCGGGCCGACCTTGAGCGCGCGATGCTGCTGGTCGACGACATGCCCGGAGCGGCATTGCCCAAGCTCACAATCGTGCGAGGAAAAGCTGTAGGCACCTCGGATTTCAGTATCGGCGTGCCCAAGGACCAACGGGTCAAAGGCTATCTCTTAGGCGACAACCTGGGCTCGCGCTACACTGGCGAGTATCGCCTGAGCGGCGGCGCGTCGTTGAATTCGCCGTTGGGCTTTGCCGATCAGCTCAACCTGCGCGGGATGGTCAGCGACGGTACCGGGCTGGTCAACGGCAGCGCGTCGTACAACTTCCCGCTGATGGATAACGGTCTTCGGGCGGAATTCTCGGCGGCGGTGACGACTTACGAACTGGGCTCCACTTATTCCAATCTCAATGCGACCGGCGATGCCTTTTATTTTGAGTCAACGCTGAGCTATCCGCTGCTGCGCAGCCGCGAGGAAAGTCTTTACCTGGCGTTCGGAGTGGCGAAAAAGCTGCTGCGCGACAACATCGGCGTGTCGAATCTCAGTATTTCCAGGGAGGCTGAAACCGCCACCTTGAGCTTGCGCAATGAACATTGGGGTTCTTTATTCGGCATGGGGCTCTACAGCAACGTGACCGGAGGCTTTACCTACGGCAATCTCGATTTCGACGACCCTGCGCAGAAAGCGCTGAACAAAGCCGGAACCAACACCGCCGGTGATTACGCGCGGCTTAATATTGATTTTTCCGCGATGCTCTCGCTGAGCCCGTTGTGGAGCCTGAACGCTACGGCCGGCATGCAGAAGGCGCTGTTGGACAAGAATCTCGATTCCATCGAGCAGATAAGCCTGACTTGCAGCAGCTGCGGCGGCTTGAAGGTTTACCGCGAGACGGTGACCGGCGACAACGGTTTCATGGTGGGCACCGAACTACGCTATGCCCTGCCGGAGTGGGGCGGTATTAAGCATGCGGCCGGCGTGTTCGCCGACACAGGAGGCGTCTATGTGGAGCATACCGGTTATGCGCTATATAACAGCGTCCAGCTGTCCGACGTCGGCGTGGGTTATTACGCGGGCTGGGGGCCTTTCAATAGCTTGGTCCAGTTCGCGCATAGCATCGGACCGATCCCGGCTGCCGTGGCAAGCGCGGACGACTACCGGATACGGGCGCAGATCGGCGTGACTTTCTGAACGCTAAAGGAGACATCGATATGAATTGGGAATGCTTGGAGACGAAGGGCGAGGACATGTGCACCGTAGGCGGGAAGGGGAAATGAGACGATGAGCTTGCTGGCAGGGGCGAAGGCGATTTTATCCGGTTGCCGCTTCGGTGTTCTCGGCTTGGTCGTTTCTCTGGCGCTGCATGCGCTGGTGGCTATGAGTATATTCAGCGAAAACCGGACTAAGCCGCCCCTAAACGAAGAACTGGTCGTGCAGTTCGTCGGCATGGTCAGCAACCGTCAGATTGATCAGAAGCAGAAGGGCGACGACAGCCCGCGCAGTGCACAGAAAGCGCCCGTGCCGCCGCTCCAGGAGGTCGCGAAAAAGACGGCGAAGAAAGCACAGAGTCCGGTAAAGCCGAAGAAACTGCCGGAGAAGATCGAGACCACGCCCACGCCGGCCCCAGTCGAGCAGGCGATGCCCAAAGGGGCTGAAGTGCAGCAGGTGCAGCAAACCTTAATGCCGCGCGAATCGGAAGCAAGCCTGATCCGTAAGTATCTCGCCGGTCTTAAGCAGGATATCCAGAAGCATCTGGAATATCCGCAGGAAGCGCTCGACAGCGGTTACATAGGCGCGCCGGTGATCCGCTTTACCATTACCGAGAGCGGCGATATCCTGCCGGGCTCGCTGGCCATCAATAAGAGCAGCGGTTCGGACCTGCTCGATGAAAAGGCGCTGCAGGCGGCACGAGGCTCCGCACCGATGGCGAAGCCACCGCGGCAGATGACGGTGACGATTACGCTGGCATTCACCCAGGACGGGTGATTTAGCTCCGATTATCGCCGATTCAATTCGAGCTGGATGGGATGAAACGCCCGCAATAGGTCGCTGACTCATCCATCCATCTGGATTAGCTCAACAAGGACGTCAACTGCCTGAATTAAGGACGATTTGGGCAGACGACAGGGATAGTTGCACGGAATGATTTTAAACAAATAGAACGGTAACGAAAATACTATGAACCATACTTTGAATTTTTCCGAAACCGCCATCGTCGATGGCACGCTGTGGCTGCTGGCCTGCTTCTCAGTATTGACCTGGAGCGTGATTTTGCTGAAGTCCGGCGAACTGCTTTGGCACCGCTACCGGATGAATCAACTGATGCCGCAAATCAATCTTAACGAACTGATTGCCGGTGGAACGGAGCAAAATCCACTGCAAGGCAAGCAATTGGCAACACCGGTCGGCCGCTTATGGCAGGTGGGCCGACAGACCTATGTCATGGCCAGGGCGCAATCCCGGAAAACCCTGCACCATTCCGCCGCCTGGCATGAGCTGATCGAACGCAGCCTGCGTCAGCAACTGCAAAAGGAACGCGCCTTGTTCGATTCCGGCCTGGGCTGGCTGGCCAGCATTGGTACGACGGCGCCGTTCGTGGGTTTGTTCGGGACTGTCTGGGGCATTATGCACGCATTGAAAGACATCAGTGCGAAAGGCAGCGCCAGCCTGGAAGTGGTGGCCGGACCGATCGGCGAGGCTTTGATTGCGACTGCGGTTGGTCTGGCGGTCGCGATTCCGTCGGTGATTGCCTATAACATTTTTCTACGCCAGAACCGGCTGCGGCTTGCGCAATTGGAACATTTTGCCACCGATTTTTTACGCGCCTGCATTGAAAACGATTTAAGCAACGCTGACCGGGAGAACGATTATGTCCATGCACCTGCCTAACGACGACGAAGGCGGCGAAATGAGTGAAATCAACGTCACGCCAATGGTGGACGTGATGTTGGTGTTGCTGATCGTGTTTATCGTCACCGCGCCGTTGCTGACCCAGGTGGTGAAGGTTGAACTGCCGAAAACCGAACAGACCGAGCCGACGCCGGACAAGCACGTAGCCATCCTGGCCGTTACCGCCGGCGGCGAGGCGATGCTGGACGACAAGCCGGTGCCTCTGCCCAATCTGGAAGGCGAACTACAGGCCTTGCAGAAACGCGATCCCAACATTAGCGTTCAGTTGCAGGCCGACAGAGCCGCCGTATTCGATTCGGTAGCCAAGGTCATGACCAGCGCTCAACGCTCCGGGATCGGCAAGTTGTCCTTCGTGACAGTGGAGCAATAAGATTGGGTATCAAATAACCTGAATTCGGAATAAGCCATTAAGCTGAATGCAAGAGATTGACCTTGG
The DNA here is from genome assembly GCF_036845245.1 of Methylobacter sp. NCBI lineage: Bacteria > Pseudomonadati > Pseudomonadota > Gammaproteobacteria > Methylococcales > Methylococcaceae > Methylobacter > Methylobacter sp. The sequence continues at coordinate 29,884 of NZ_DAIUEH010000051.1, read as the reverse complement.
TCAGAGACAAAGTGAGCTGGCAATAGGCAGTGATGCCCGCCATCAAGTTGACCGAAAAATTAAAGTAGAGCGGGTGAAGCGTGTGCTCAATCCGGCGTTATCGAACACGGTGTCGATCAGCGAATGGCGGCGCACGGGCTTCATGTTTTCCTTGAGGGGGTGATCAGATGGAGCCAGTGCTTCAGTGAGCCATTGAGCGTTATAGCCGGTAGTTTTCATGGTAAATAGTAACAACTACCTATTTGTTTGCTAATCACGTTTGGAATATCCTGTTAAAAAGACAGATGAATGTTGGGTGGGGTTTATGCATTATCCAATCAATAGTCCTAACGTTAAAGCTTCCGGAATCATTGAGGTTTTTTCACCCTATGACGGAAAACCAGTCGGTTCGGTTGAATGTATTGATGCCGAAGGCGCTGAGGTCGTTTTAAAAAACATGACCGAGGTTTTTCGTGACAGGAAAAACTGGTTGCCGGCTCATGAACGTATTGCCATTTTGGAACGTGTAGCCCTGACCATGCAGGCACGTTCCGAACAATTAATAGCCGTCGCCATTGCCGAAGGCGGCAAGCCTTATTCGGACACCCAAATTGAACTGTTAAGGGCTATCGACGGTATCAAAATTTGTATCGAATGCCTACGCTCCGAACATGGTACCGAAATCCCCATGCAGTTAAATCCGGCATCGATGAATCGACTGGCTTTTACTCATAGAGAACCTATCGGTCCTGTCGTTGCGGTCAGTGCGTTTAACCATCCGCTTAATTTAATCGTCCATCAGGTCGGTCCGGCGATTGCTGCAGGTTGTCCGATCATTATTAAACCGGCACGGGAAACTCCGCTATCCGCTTTTGCACTGGTTGAACTTTTTCACCAAGCCGGATTGCCGCTTGCTTGGTGTCAGCCGGTTATGATTGACGATAATAGGGTTACCGAAAAATTGGTGACGGATAAGCGTGTAGCCTTTTTCAGTTTTATCGGCAGTGCCGAGGTTGGCTGGGCATTACGATCAAAGCTGGCGCCCGGAACACGTTACTCTTTGGAACATGGCGGAGTTGCACCTGTGATTATTGCCGAGGATGCCGATCTTAATAAGATATTACCTTTAATGGCTAAAGGCGGCTTTTATCATGCGGGCCAAGTGTGTGTTTCCGTGCAACGCATTTATGCCCATCAATCCATCGCCTATAAAGTGGCGTCCGAACTTGCGGTATTGGCAGAGCTGATGTCAGTAGGCAATCCTGCAGATACCGGCACTGATATAGGGCCTTTGATCCGGCATCGGGAAGTGGATCGCGTTGAATCCTGGGTCAATGAAGCCATCGCCGAAAATGCCGAGTTGATCACCGGGGGCAAACGACTTTCTGCTTCGATGTATCGGCCGACGGTGTTATTCAACCCTTCGGTAAACAGCAAGGTCAGTCAACAGGAAATATTCGGTCCGGTTATTTGCGTTTATGCGTATATCGACATCGACCAAGCGATTGATCAAGCGAACGCTCTGCCCTATGCCTTCCAGGCCGCTATTGCGACCCAGAATATTGATACCGCCTTATACGCTTTTAAACATTTAGCCGCATCGACGGTGATGATTAACGACCATACTGCGTTTCGTGTCGACTGGATGCCGTTCGCCGGTTTGCGCGAATCCGGCTATGGAACCGGCGGTATTTCTTATGCTTTCCGCGATATGCAGGTTGAAAAAATGGCGGTCATCCATTCTTCAGCTTTGTAGTTAGTTATACAGAATACGATCCGCTGACCGTTTCGCCGAAAGCATTAACTGGCAAATCATTTGTCGCGCTTGAAAATATACGTCCATCCGCAATGGATAGGCAGAACAGGGGACGATCCTATTGTAAATCCCTCAAAATTTCTGCCCCTACGCCTTGATCTGTTGTCTCACACGTATGCGTTTCGCCAACGTTCCCAACAGAAGGTATATCTATTTGATTGCCGCAGCCCCGGAGAGGGATGTCAATTTTGACCGATTTTTGTTGCAGAGGAAGATTCCCGGTTACTGTTAGTAAATCTTGGGAAGCATCCGATACGAGACCATCCCCTGTTGTGAAATTAATCAAACCGGACAATGTGGGTTGCCCCGTTCCAATTATCGAAACATAGGATATATTGGCTGGAAGGGGATGAGTTGTTAAGTCGTTAAGAACGTTCAGAGCTGGACTATTGGGTTGTAAATCTTGGATTGCAATACTGTTTGGGTCGATTTGCAAAGATAGAAGATTGCAAATACCGATGTTACCGGAAATATTGAGGATATCGAAATTATTGTGACAGGCATCGGCCCAGAAACTTCCTTGATGCGGTGTCCCAACGCTAATGAGTTTGACAACATCTCCCCGATACGGAATTGTCGTTACGGCATTTAACTCGCGCGCCAATCCTTGCAGATATTCTCTTGCAGCAAGACCGCCCATGCTGTGGCTAATCAGCAGAACCTGCGTTTTTCCGGGGTTTGCATCTAAAACCGATTTAATGATTGCGGCTAGTTCGCCACCCTGCACATCAAAAGATAAACCCTGATTATCAGAGAAATTTAAGGTATAGAAGTCGCCAGCGTTGCCGGTACACGAAACAGACTGGCTTGGGTTGACTGGGCAGCTGATAGTTGTCGTTTTTGTGACTTGGTTGTAAGTCGGTATTCCGCCGAATATCCAGGTGGCATTGTTGATCAGGTAGTCTCTATAGGGTATCCATGTGTCGGCAGAAGACGCTATGCCATGAATAAATATGACAGGGTACAATACCGCTCCACACCCGGATTCTTTCAGCCAAACGGATATATCCCCCTGGTCCTGCGGCGAAACATCGTTCGGTCCCAAGTAATATATATGGTTGTCGGCGGAGGAAAAGCCCACATAAGCGTTGGTGTTGGGGTAATAGCGGTAGGTAAAGGTCGAAACGGATTGCACGCCTGATACCAATGGTGAAAACAGGTTGGGGTAGAACGTTTGCGCCCAATTCAACACGCACTCTATGTTGGGCTGAGCCGCGGCATCAGCTTTCACAGCGGAGTCAATAGCCGCTGCTGTGTTGCAAAATATAAAGAAAAATATCAATCCTAGTCCGCGCGTTAGCAGGGAGTCGTTTTTGCGTTGTTGATGGTTCATAGTATTTTCCCTCGGCACAGAAACAAGGTAGCCGCAGACGGGTAAGTGATCTCGCCCATTAATAGGACTTCTAGGCGATACGGGTTTCTTGTCAAAACTTTTAAATACTATATGGGTAAAACCAGCCGTAGTCGGTACGGCAGCGCACTAACGGGCTGCTGAAAGCGTTAACAATTTATTTGTTGAGTTAATTTATTTCGAGCATAAAGCCATAGTGCGTGCGGAATAACGCGATAAACTGCAGTATTAAATCCAGCGGTTTTTCGCAAGTGTGTTCGTTCGGATAACATTGCGCCGGCTTGAGGAGTCCCAGACGTTTGTTATTACAAGCTCAGGCTTACCGGCGATTATGTTTGAGCAGCGTAGAGCGGGTTCTTTCACGGATGCGGTTGGAGCAATTTCGCCACCAACCCGGTCCAGCCGGTCTGGTGTGACGCCCCTAAGCCTTTGCCGTTATCCCCGTGGAAATATTCGTAAAATAGCAGGTAATCTTTAAAATGCGGGTCGTTTTGCAGTCTTTCATCGCAACCGTTTACGGGTCTGCGACCATTTGAGTCTTTGCGGAAAATCCGGGTAAGTCGCCGGGATAATTCATCCGCAACTTCATCGATAGATAAAAATATTCCCGATCCGGTCGGGCATTCTATTTTAAAGTCTTTGCCGTAGAAACCGGCAAAACGCCTGAGCGAAGTGATCAACAAATAATTGACCGGAAACCAGACAGGGCCTCGCCAGTTGGAATTGCCGCCGAACATGCAGGACTCGGCTTCACCCGGCTGGTAGTGTACGCCCATGGGCGTGCTGGCACAGCTAACCACGTAAGGCTGATCATGATAGGCACGCGACAGGGAGCGGACGCCGTAGTCGGATAGAAACTCAGTCTCGTCCAGCATCCGTTGCAGCAGTTTTTTCATCCGGTGTCCACGAAGCAGGGACAGCAAGCGGCGATCGCCGTGTCCCGGCTCGTTCCAGTCTGAGACTAATGCGGCCAAGTCGGGGCGGTAATCAAGAAACCATTTCATACGGCGTTTGAAGTCAGGCAGCTTATCAAGTAATTCAGGTTCGATAATTTCTACTGCATAAAACGGGATCAGCCCGATCATCGAGCGCACCCGGAGCGGAATCGCTTTACCGTCGGGGGAGCGCAGTACGTCATAGAAAAATTGGTCTTCTTCATCCCAAAGACCGATATGCTGATCGCCGCCGATGTTGCTCATTGCGTTGGCGATGTAGAGGAAATGTTCGAAAAACTTGGTCGCGATGTCTTCATAAACACGGTCATGCAAGGCCAGCTCCAGCGCAATGCGCATCAGGTTCAGGCAATACATCGCCATCCAGCTGGTGCCGTCGGCTTGGTCGATGTGGCCGCCGGCCGGAAGCGGGGCGCTACGATCGAACACGCCGATATTATCCAAACCGAGAAAGCCGCCCTGGAAGACATTGTTTTCATCGGCGTCCTTACGGTTGACCCACCAGGTAAAATTGATGATCAATTTGTGCATGATCCGTTCCAGGAAGTCGAGATCGCCAGTGCCATCGTTGCATTGGCATTCGGATTTATAGACCTCCCATGCGGCCCAGGCATGCACCGGCGGATTGACATCGCCCAATTTCCATTCGTAAGCCGGTATCTGGCCGTTAGGGTGCATATACCATTCCCGTGCCATCAGCAGCAGCTGGTTTTTGGCAAAGGCGGGATCGATCATTGCCAGTGTCACACAATGAAACGCCAGATCCCATGCGGCGTACCACGGGTATTCCCAAGTGTCGGGCATGGAAATGATGTCGGCATTGTTCAGGTGTTGCCAATCGCTGTTGCGTCCATTGAGACGCTGTGGCGGCGGCTGGATGGTTCCCGGATCGCCTTTCAGCCATTGCGGAATGTCATAGTAATAGAACTGTTTGCTCCAGATCATACCGGACAAGGCCTGACGTTGAATCAATCGGGCATCGGTATCCGTTATAGCCGTTTGCAGCTCGGCATAAAAATCGTCCGCCTCGTTGCGACGCTCAGCCAAAACGGCATCGAAGTCATTAAAAGGCTGTAAATTCTGATTTTTACTCAGGCGCAGACGCACTTCAACCTTGCCATGGGGCGGAACAGAAAAGCGGAAATGCCCAGCCGCCTTGGTGCCGTGTCGCTCCGGATTGACTGCGTGTCGATTGCTGTGGATGACGTAGTCATGAAAGGCATCCTTGAAATAGCCGGGAGTTTGCTGATGATATAAACGCGGTAGATTAGTTTCGTTATCGCAGAACAGCAGGTCGGGATCGCCGTCGAAATAGCAATGATAGCTGCCCAAGTCTGCGTGCTGAATCCTGATGCTGTCGGTTTCGTCGGCAAAAAGGGCAGGGCGGGTCGCATCGTAGCCCCAGCTCCAGGTATTACGAAACCAGAGTTGCGGCAGGATATGCAGCGGGGCGGCGTCGGTACTGCGGTTATGAGCGGTAATTAACATCAGGATGTCATCGACATCGGCCTTGGCGTATTCTATGAACACATCGAAGTAACGGTTGTCGTCGAATAGGCCGGTATCCAGCAATTCGAATTCCGGCCGATCTCTGCCGCGTTTGCGGTTCTCTTCAATCAGCGTCGTATAAGGAAATGCCTGTTGCGGATACTTGTACAGCATTTTCAGGTAGGAATGGCTGGGAGTTGCGTCGAGATAGTAATAAAGCTCCTTGACGTCTTCGCCGTGATTGCCTTCGCCATTGGTCAATCCGAACAAGCGCTCTTTGAGGATAGTATCCTGTCCATTCCATAGGCCCAAGCCAAGACACAGATGTTGTTTTTCATCGCAGAGGCCCGCGATGCCGTCCTCGCCCCAGCGGTAGGCGCGGCTGCGGGCGTGATCGTGGCTAAAATAGTTCCAGGCATCCCCGTCTTCACTGTAGTCTTCACGCACCGTACCCCATTGACGCTCACTCAGGTACGGGCCCCATAATCGCCAAGCTGCCTCGCCGCTATTTTGTGCCAGCATGCGATGTTTTTCAGTATTCACTTGGGATTTGTTGGCTGGTTTTGTCATGCTGGCTTCCACAATGGTTTAAGCATAATTCGGCAGTTACCGTAGGCCGGACAACTGCTTTCCGTTGCCCGACATTTGACTGCGGGAAAACCTATCCGGTACCACATCGACCGGCCTTGATGATAGGGGCATCACATATTTATATCTTTATGTCTGATACCCGACAGACACGCTATATATACCTGATTACGATCAGCTATACGACTTTTTAAGCCGTATATTACTGTTATGAAATCATATTCAAGAGGAACAATTATGAAACATTCAATGTTATTAATCTTGCTAATTGGGGCGCTTGCATTAAGTAACTGGAAAGAAGGTCAAGCACAGACCGGAAGCCAAGGAGGAAATACCGGTTCTTCCGATACGTCAGGCACCGGGAACGATTCGCAAAACCGGGGAAATGCGGGCTCCTACGACAAGAAAGACAGTCATCGTAATAAAAGAAATAAAGCAAACGCCGGAGTTCCGGGCGCTAAAGGCAGGGATAGTTCAGGTAGGGGGTCGGAATCGGGCACTGGAGGTGTGCCTCGATAATAAGGAGGGAGGCCACTTTTTTTATAAGAAACTGTGGTCTCAAATCTTTACTAATTTCAATCAAAATAACCCATTTGGCGCTTGCAGCCGCCAATAAGCGATGCAGGGCGTTATCGTTATTTGTGGCTGAGGTCTCGTAGGTCTTTGTTGTCGGTTGCAGCCTTTATAGAGTTAAGTACCGGAATTAGCGATATCTTTCAGCAATTCCAGTACTGAAACATCACAGGCTCCGCAGCCTGAGCAAGCGCCGGTCATTCTGGATATGCCGTCCAGATCGTCGATTCCATTATTCACTAGCTCTTTAATTTGCTCTTTAGTTGTTCCACTACAGTGACAAATAACGTCCTTTTTGTCCTGGTTAATATCATTCATAGTGTCTTGGTGCTTTCAGTATGCAGCCGTAAAGTACCTTAACGGGACACCGTTAGAGCACTTAGTGTGAGATCTACAGTAGAGTTCTAATGATTTTCAAGCCTGACTTAAACCAAGCTCGTGCAGTTGCATGTTGATTATTTTAAGCGCAGCCAAGACCGCAGCAAAAACCTGGTTGGAATGTACAGCGCGGGTTTTGCGTAATTCGCCGTCGCAATTCCAGGTGATGACGCACTCGGTTAAGGCGCTGGTATGTCCGCCTTTGGGGATACGTATTTCAAAATCGGCCAGGGCGGGCAGGGTGTAGTTATGCTGTTCCATCACTTTATTAATGGCATCGACGAACGCATCAAAGCCGCCGTTGCCGGAGCCTGAAGCAATATGCGTCGTGCCGATTACTTTGACCCGCAGGCTGGCGGTCGATTCCAAATCGAGGCCGCTGGTGATCGAGCAATTGAGCAGCTTGATGTGCTGGTAATTCTTGCTCTCCAGTACGTCGGCAATGATAAAGGGCAGGTCGTCGGTGGTGATGGTCTGTTTCGAATCGCCTAGGCTGACGATGCGGGCCAGCACTTTTTTCTGGTTTTCTTCGGATAGATCCAGTTCCAGCATTTCCAGGTTTTTTTTCAGCGACGCTTTACCGCTCATTTTGCCCAATGCATAGCTTCGGGTACGGGAGAAGCGTTCCGGGCCTAATTTGGTTTTGTACAGTCCGCCTTTTTGGTCGCCGTCGGCATGGATGCCTGCGGTCTGGGTGAAAACATCGGCACCGACTATCGGCGCATTGGCGGCGATACGTTTGCCGGAAAAGTTTTCGACCATTGCGCTGATGCGGACGATATGGCTTTCATCGATAGATAGTTGCATGTTCATTTTATCGCGCAATACAACGGCTACTTCAGCCATTGAGGCGTTGCCTGCGCGTTCGCCGAGGCAATTAACGGTGCAATGGATGGCATTTACCCCGGCGCGAACTGCGGCCATTACATTGGCGGTAGCCAATCCGTAATCGTTGTGCGGATGAAAATCGAATTGCAGCTTCGGATAGCGGTTGCACATGTCGCTGAAGCTTGACAATACTTCGTCAGGCGACAAAACGCCGAGGGTATCGGGCAGCATGAAATGGCTGATGCCGGAATGCTGTAAGTTATCCATCAAGCCGTAAACATAGTCCGGGTCATCGTGATAACCGTTCGACCAGTCTTCCAGGTAGACGTTGACTTTCAGGCCTTTTTCCAGCGCGTAGTTGACGGTTTGCAATACGTCTTCGGTATGTTGTGCGAGTGTTTTGCCCAGCTGTACGCGGCAATGCTTCTCGCTGCCTTTGATCAGCAGGTTGATTACTTCGCCGCCGGTTTCCAGTATCCAGTCAACGCTGCGCGTGTGATCGACAAAGCCCAGGACTTCAACGCGTCCGGCAAAGCCTTCCTGTTTCGCCCACTCATTAATGCTAGTGACCGCTTCTTTTTCGCCTTGAGAGACACGGGCGGAGGCGACCTCAATCCTGTCCACCCGTAGCGACTGCAGCAAGGCTTTAGCGATGCTGACTTTTTCTACGGGGGTGAACGAAACGCCTTGGGTTTGTTCGCCATCACGCAAAGTGGTGTCCATCAGCTGGATGTGTCTGGAATCGGTGGACATGATTGTCGCCTGTGTTCTCGATGTAAGCGGATTGATTAATATTTTGTTGGGTTAGACTACGCTAACTCGACCTACATGGTTAGAAGATTATTCATCCTCTGGATTCATGCCGAATATGTCATGAATTTCTCTGTGACAATTTGGGCACAGCGCAATAGTATTTTCCACCGCGTCAATACCATTCTTTGAAAGAGGTATCATGTGATGAACTTCAAGGAATGGCTCATTATTAGAGCGTTTGCGGAATGGAGCAGGGTGCTTGCATTTTCCACATATACCTTTGGCTAAATTCCGACATTGGATCACTACATCACGTCTTCGAGCGTACCGTGTTACGTTACTTTGAGTTTTTTCAGGAGGCTCTGTAGCGTTGTTGTTAATTTTGGATTGTATCTGGTCATCGGATAATTCAAAAGCCCGTGCTACAGTTTGTTTAAAGTCACCATCTACAGATTTAAAGCCTGCATATTTCTGAGAATGTTGGTTTAAAAAATCAGATATTGCCACTAAGTCGTGTTTGGTTCTAACCTCAAATCGAGGGCTATCTTTTTCTGTTCCAAATTTTACAATAGCAGCCCCAACCTGACCACAAACGGAAACATACCCACTATCTTTATAGTTGAAACGATACTGAGCAGGATTACTCTTACCTATGTTGACGTACCCATCATTATCTCCCGAATATTTCGAGCATAAAAAACCAACGGCTATATCGAATTGGGCCTTAGCATTAGGATGATGATCAAACCACGCTTGTGCTTGAGGTCTATCTAATAGGTTTCGAGATCGTTCTTCTGACATGTATTAACCTATATAAGCAGCGCGTAGAGGGATAAGCCAACGCGCAAATCCCAGCTACTTACGAATCTAAGCCCAAAGCCAAGGAAAGTTTTGCTTATGCTGTTGCTCGTACTGCGTGATCTTATCGACATGCTTTAAGGTCAAGCCGATGTCATCCAAGCCGCTTAATAGGTTGCCTTTGCGGAACGGGTCGATTTCAAAGCTGAAGCTGTTGCCTCCGGGTGTGGTTACCTGCTGGTTTTCAAGATCTACGACAAAACGCACGCCTTCGTTGGCGGCAATCTCGGCCATCAATTTGTCCAGCTGATCTTTATCGACTTTGATTGCCAGGATGCCGTTTTTAAAACAGTTGTTATAAAAAATATCGGCATAGCTGGTGGAAATAATGGTGTTAAAACCATAGTCGGCAATCGCCCAAGGCGCGTGTTCGCGTGATGAGCCGCAACCGAAGTTGTCGCCGACCACCAGGATTTTAGCGCCTTTGAATGCAGGCTTGTTCAGCTCGAACTCCACGTTATCGCTGCCGTCGTCATTAAAACGCCAATCGTGAAACAGGTGCTGACCAAAGCCGCTACGTTCAACTTTTTTTAAGAACTGCTTGGGGATAATCTGGTCGGTATCAACATTGCTGCGATTCATCAATGCTGCAATACTTTCATGTTTTTTGTACGGTTCCATAATTCTTTCCGATCTTAAAGTTTGCGAATATCGACAAAATGGCCTGCCGCCGCTGCGGCCGCAGCCATTGCAGGCGAAACCAAATGCGTGCGTCCGCCTTTACCCTGACGGCCTTCAAAATTGCGGTTTGAAGTCGATGCGCTACGTTGGCCTTTGGTCAGTTCGTCGCCATTCATCGCCAGACACATCGAGCATCCTGGGTCGCGCCATTCCCAACCGGCATCGATGAAGATTTTATCCAGTCCTTCATCTTCAGCTTGTTGCTTGACGTGATAAGAGCCGGGGACGGCAATCGCGGTAACGCCATTGGCAACTTTGGTGCCTTTTGCGACTTCGGCGGCAATCCGGAAATCTTCTATACGGCCATTGGTGCAAGAGCCGATAAAAACCAAATCAACGGGGATGTCGGTTATTTTGGTGTTTGGCGTCAGGCCCATGTAGGCCAGTGCGCTTTCGCAAGCTTTGCGTTTGATTTCGTCGGTAAAGCTTTCCGGCGCAGGCACGAGACCATCGACCCCAACCACTTGTTCCGGTGACGTTCCCCAAGAAACTTGCGGCGCAATATCGGCTGCATCCAACGTGACGGTTGCATCAAATTCCGCACCCTCATCGCTGGGCAGGCTTTTCCAGTAAGCTAATGCCTGATTCCAATACTGACCGGAGGGAGCGAACTCGCGACCTTTAAGGTATTCGTAAGTTTTTTCATCAGGAGCGACCAATCCGGCTCTGGCTCCAGCTTCAATCGCCATGTTGCACAGCGTCATCCGGCCTTCCATTGACAGGTCCCTGATTGCCGAACCGGTATATTCGATTACATAGCCGGTGCCGCCCGCAGTGCCGATCTTGCCGGTAATCGCCAGCGCAATATCTTTTGCCGACGCGTATTTGGATAATGCGCCATTGACCACGACCTGCATGGTTTTGGATTTTTTCTGCGGTAAGGTCTGGGTCGCCATCACATGCTCAACCTCGGAAGTGCCGATGCCGAATGCCAGCGCGCCGAAAGCACCATGCGTTGCGGTATGGCTGTCGCCGCAAACCACTACCATGCCGGGATGAACAAAGCCATGCTCAGGTACAACAACGTGAATCACACCGTTATTCGGGTTTTTCATATCGTACAGGTTCAGGCCGTTTTCGCGGCAGTTTTCAGCCATGGTTTCGATCTGTTTTTTAGCAATAGGATCGGCAATAGGCAGGTCGCGGTTTTTGGTCGGTACGCAATGATCCATCGTGGCAAGAATGCTGTGCGGATTGCGCACCTTGCGGCCCGACAAACGCAGGCCTTCAAAGGCCTGTGGGCTGGTGACTTCATGCATCAAATGCCGATCAACATAAAGCAAAGGAGCTTGCCCTGCCTCATCGACGACAAGGTGGCTGTCCCAGATTTTTTCATACATGGTCTTTTTCATAGCGTATTCCAAAGCGTGCATAGCGGCTCTAAGTCGAGCGTATGGCGTGTTACGGGGTCAATCAAAGCATAGTAAGACTATGCGTAACTGCATATTATCCCCTAAAAGAGATGTAATTTGCAATTTGGCAGAAATACTCTCGTATCAGAAGGTATTTACTAAGATGAGGGGTTGTATTAAAAAAATCAAGCGGTCTTTTGAGGTGGAATTGTTTTCCACAAACAAAAAAAACGCCCCATTGAGGGGCGTTTTTTGGCGTGCTTTGGATGAGCGGCTGTAGAAAGCCGCCCGTCTTTTTACAAGCTGTAGTACATATCGTATTCAGCTGGATGCGTGCTCATGCGAACACGAGTTACTTCTTCCATTTTTAATGCAATAAAGCCATCAATAGCGTCATCAGTGAAAACACCGCCGCGTGTCAGGAATTCACGATCATTGTCCAGAGCGTCTAATGCTTGGTCAAAAGAGTGGCAGACTTGCGGGATGTTTTTCGCTTCTTCCGCAGGTAAGTCGTACAAATCTTTATCCATAGCATCGCCAGGATGGATTTTGTTTTGAATACCGTCCAAGCCGGCCATCATCATGGCTGAGAATGCTAGATAAGGGTTTGCAGTTGAGTCAGGGAAACGTACTTCGATACGACGGCCTTTTGGGTTGTTAACAAAAGGAATACGGATAGAAGCTGAACGGTTACGTGCTGAGTAAGCCAACATAACAGGTGCTTCAAAGCCTGGGACCAGACGTTTGTAACTGTTAGTTGATGAGTTTGTAAAAGCATTCAATGCTTTAGCGTGTTTGATGATGCCGCCGATGTAGAACAGTGCAGTTTCAGACAGGCCGCCGTACAAGTCGCCTGTAAACAGGTTAACGCCGTCTTTAGCTAAAGATTGGTGTACGTGCATACCGCTGCCGTTGTCGCCAACCAGTGGTTTTGGCATGAAAGTCGCTGTTTTACCGTATGCGTGTGCAATGTTAGCAACGACATATTTCAATTCCAGAACTTCGTCGGCTTTTTTAACCAATGTGTTGAATTTTACGCCGATTTCGCATTGACCGGCAGTTGCAACTTCGTGATGGTGAACTTCAGTTACTTGGCCCATTTCTTCCAGCGTCAAGCACATTGCTGAACGCATGTCTTGGAAAGAATCAACTGGAGGCACGGGGAAATAGCCGCCTTTAACGCCTGGACGGTGACCGGTGTTGCCGTCTGGATAGACTTTTTCTGAGTTCCAACCCGCTTCTTCTGAATCGACTTTGTAGAAAGAGCCGCTCATGTCAGTGCCCCAACGGACATCGTCAAAAATGAAGAATTCGTTCTCAGGACCGAAAAATGCTGTGTCTGCAATGCCGGTTGATTTTAGGTAGGCTTCTGCGCGTTTAGCGATAGAGCGTGGGTCGCGTTCGTAACCTTGCATGTTTTTAGGTTCGATAATGTCGCAACGCAAGATCAGTGTGTTGTCATCAAAGAATGGATCCATAACTGCGGTAGATGGATCAGGCATTAAGATCATGTCTGATTCATTGATGTGTTTCCAGCCTGCAACTGAAGAACCGTCAAACATGTTGCCTTCTTCAAACGTATCTTCATCAATAGAATGGGCAGGAAATGTTACATGTTGTTCTTTACCGCGGGTGTCACAAAAACGAAAATCGACGAATTTTACGTCGTTTTCTTTAATCAATTTAAGTACTTTTGCTGCAGACATTTATTTCGTCTCCTGAGATGAGTTATATGGGATCAGCGTTTATGCCAAACGATGTAACGATACCATTTTTTTTGATGGATTAGCCACTAAAAAAACGAGGCGGAATAAACAGTGTTTTAAAAGCGAGAGGGGGCATGTTTTATGATGCCCAATTATGGTGCTATAGTGGCTCGACTCGCCCAAAGTTTGTGCGGATTATTTCTAGTTTGTTGTGTTAACTACATGATTAGGCGTACATTTAAATTATTTTTTATTTCTAATAAGTCTCTCAACCGATTGAAATTTAATGAAATAAATTTAGTGTGCTTGGGGTTTGTTATCTGGTGATCTATCGCGAAAATGTAGTTGGCATTTTACTTGCTTTTGGTTTTTTAGGAGGCATTTTGCTTTAAGTTTAATCAATTCTTAAGGATTTAATTATGAAAAACCATCTAAACAACAATCGTTTTAAACTAAAGCCGGTGGCTTTAGGAATAGCGCTGGTTTCTGTTTTTGGTGTGGCACAGGCGAAGAGTCTAACTGAAGCCAGCACTTTGCTTGAAACGGTAGGTGATCCTAACGAAAGCCAGTTCATGAAAAATCTTGGATTGAAAATCGGTGGCTGGGCTAACGCCGGAGTCACCTACAACGCGGCAAGCCCTGATAATAATTTCAATGGGCCGGTTACCTTCGGTGATCGTTCTGCCGAATTCCAGTTAAATCAATTAAATATATTCGTACAACGTGCCGTAGCAGCAGAAGGCAACGCATGGGATTTCGGCGGACGTTTTGATGCGATGTTCGGTACGGATTCTATTTTTACCCAAGCTTATGGTGTTCCCGCATTTGATGTGAATACCGGGCAGCCTTTGAACCGGAACCATTGGGATCTTAATATGATCAACGGCAATGATAACCGCTTTTACGATATCGCACTGCCCCAGGCCTATGCCGAGGCTTATGCACCTATCGGCAATGGCTTGAATATCAAGGCCGGTCACTTCTATACGCCAATCGGCTACGAGACAGTTCCTGCGCCTGATAACTTTTTCTATACCCATGCTTACACCATGCAATATGGCGAACCGTTCACCCATACCGGCGTGATGGGAAATTATACGGTTGATAAAAACTGGGCCGTCATGGGCGGTGCCACTACCGGCAGTGCTACCGGCGGTTGGGATGGCGGTTTTGACAAACAGCTGGGTAACTGGGGCGGCTTGGCAGGTGCTACCTGGACCAGCGACGACAAGGATACTTCAGCCAATATCAGTGGTACCTACGGCGGCACATCGGAACACAGCAGCCAATCCTGGGGGCTATACAGTATGGTGTTGAAGCATAATATCACGGCTAAAACCCATCTGGTTTTGCAACATGATCATGGTTATGCCAATGGCGTTCTGACTTCTGTTCCGAATGTCGATGCCGAATGGTATGGCATCAACTCTCATTTAACTTACGATATTAAAGATAACCTGACCGCGGGTGTTCGGGCTGAATGGTTCCGCGATCAAAACGGTTTCAGGGTTTGCTCTCCTGGTCGCGTCGCTGCAGCAACCAATGGTGCGGGCAGTAGTTTTGCCGCGGCCGGTAATTTTACCTCTACCTGTAATGCCGGCAATGGCGCCAGTTACTATGGAATTACCGCGGGTGTGAACTGGAAGCCGATGAAATGGCTGAATATTCGCCCAAATGTCCGCTATGACTGGGTTGATGGCAGAAATGCTGCCACAGGCGGTCAGTACCGTCCTTTCGGTAATAACAAGCAGGATCAATTTCTGTTCTCTACCGATTTCGGAGTCAATTTCTAACGCAGTTTGATGGGAACGGCTTAAGTAGGTGGCGATGCTTTTCTGCATCCCTACTTAAGCTTGAGATCACGCTGGATATTAAATTTATACAAGAGGCTCAAATGAAACTAATAACTGCTGTTGTTAAACCCTTTAAGCTCGACGATGTTCGCGAAGCGCTTTCGGATATAGGGGTTTCCGGAGTAACCGTGACTGAAGTAAAAGGTTTCGGTCGTCAAAAGGGACATACCGAGCTTTATCGCGGCGCTGAATATGTGGTTGATTTTTTACCCAAAGCCAAAATTGAAGTAGCAGTGGCTGATAACATGCTGGAACAGGCTGTAGAGGCTATTACCAAAGCGGCCAATACCAGCAAAATAGGTGACGGTAAAATTTTTGTAACCAATTTAGAGCAGGTTGTCCGGATTCGTACCGGGGAAACAGGCGAAGAAGCGCTTTAATATTTAAGGGGGAACTATGAAACAACTTTTAACTACCTTTGTCTTGTTTGCCTTGCTGGGTTATGCGGGATTTTCTTTGGCCGAAACTGCGGTTCCGGTCCCACCTGCAGCTAACAAAGGCGATACCGCGTGGATGATAGTCGCGACTGTGCTGGTTATCCTGATGGTTATTCCCGGTTTGGCATTGTTCTATGGTGGTATGGTACGTGCCAAGAATATGCTGTCCATGTTGATGCAAGTGTTTGTGATTTTCTCGATGATGGCTATCTTGTGGGCGATTTACGGTTACAGTATCGCATTTACTGAGGGGAGCGCGTTTTTTGGCGGACTTAGCAAGATGTTTCTTAAAGGCATCACGCCGGATTCGCTTGCAGCCACTTTCAGTAAGGGTGTTTATGTGCCCGAGTATATTTATGTCGCATTTCAGCTGACTTTTGCGGCCATTACTCCGGCACTGATCGTTGGAGCTTTCGCCGAGCGTGTTAAGTTTTCGGCAGTATTGTTGTTCATGTTCATTTGGTTTACTTTCTCTTACCTGCCGATGGCGCACATGGTTTGGTATTGGGCTGGCCCTGATGCTTATACTGATGCATCGGCAGCTGAAGCGGCCGGGGCAACGGCGGGATTTTTGTTCCAAAAAGGTGCATTGGATTTTGCCGGTGGTACGGTTGTGCACATCAATGCAGGTATTGCCGGTTTAATAGGCTGTTTGATGATAGGCAAGCGCATCGGTTTCAAAAAGGAATCGCTTGCACCGCATAGTGTAACTATGACCATGATTGGCGCTTCTTTATTATGGGTTGGCTGGTTTGGTTTTAATGTCGGCTCCAATCTGGAAGCTAACGGACTTGCCGCTTTAGTCTTTGTAAATACTTTATTGGCCAGTGCTGCCGCTACGCTTGCATGGGTAGGCGCAGAATGGTTGTTCCGCGGCAAACCCAGTATGTTGGGCGGTGCTTCCGGTGCAGTTGCAGGGCTTGTAGCCATTACGCCTGCATGTGGCTGGTCCGGTCCTATGGGGGCTATTTTCTTAGGGTTAGTTGCCGGCGCGGTTTGTTTCTGGGCCGTTACTATGCTGAAAGGCGCGCTG
Source organism: Methylobacter sp. (assembly GCF_036845245.1). NCBI lineage: Bacteria > Pseudomonadati > Pseudomonadota > Gammaproteobacteria > Methylococcales > Methylococcaceae > Methylobacter > Methylobacter sp. Next base: position 13,257 of record NZ_DAIUEH010000051.1, on the reverse strand, counting down.
GGTTATGACGACTCTCTCGATGCTTTTGGCGTTCACGGTATTGGTGGCATTATCGGTGCATTGGGTACCGGCATTGTTGCAAGTCCGTCGCTGGGCGGCACCGGCGTTTGGGATTATGTTGCCAACGGCGTGGCTGAATACAATATGATCGGTCAAGTCACTAGCCAAGCATGGGGAGTTGGAGTCTGTATCGTCTGGTCAGCTGTAGTATCCTTTATTGCTTACAAAATCGTGGATATGGTAATCGGACTTCGGGTTAGCGAAGAGGTCGAGCGCGAAGGACTTGATGTTTCCGAGCATGGCGAAACTGCGTATCATATTTAATTTGATATAAAAGTAAGTCTTTCGAGAAAACGGGCGCTCAATGCGCCCGTTTTTGCGTTTGAAGAAAAGTAATAATGCAGAAAAAAAACATATCAGATCGTGTTTTTAAACGGCCTATTAATTGTATGTTGATTGATAATTCACTATGATTGCAGCCGATGTTACCAACACTTTTTGCTATCTAACTGAGAGAAAATATGAAATTAATAACAGCGATCATTAAACCGTTCAAGATGGACGATGTCAGAGAAGCATTATCTGAAATTGGGGTTGCAGGCGTTACCGCAACAGAAGTGAAAGGCTTCGGTCGTCAGAAAGGTCATACCGAGTTGTATAGAGGGGCCGAGTATGTAGTCGATTTTTTGCCTAAAGTTAAACTTGAAATCGCCGTTTCCGATGATGTGGTGGATAAAGCTGTCGAAACTATTGTTAATGCGGCCAATACTGGGAAAATCGGTGATGGAAAAATATTTGTATCCAATTTGGAACAGGTGATTCGTATTAGAACGGGTGAAACCGGAGAAGATGCCATTTAAGGCGCAAGGAAAGAAATGTTGTTAAAAATAATAAATAGAAGGCTGGTTTTAGGCTTCATGCTGTTCCCTGATCTTGCTTTTGCAGATCAATTAAATCAAGCCAATACGGCTTGGGTTTTAACATCGACCGCTCTGGTTTTGTTTATGACAATACCGGGGTTGTCGTTATTTTATGGCGGATTGGTTAGAAGCAAAAATGTTCTGTCGATATTGATGCAGTGCTTTGCGATTGCCTGTCTGGTTTCAATTCTCTGGCTGGCCGGAGTTTACAGTTTTGTTTTCGCTGACGGCGGAGAGCTGCAAAAGCTGATCGGCGGTGCTTCTAAAGCTTTTCTGCCTGACATAGGCGTGGCGTCAATGAAAGGCGATATCCCTGAAACAGTGTTCTTCATGTTTCAGATGACCTTTGCGATTATTACACCGGCGCTGATCGTCGGCGGTTTTGCCGAGCGGATGAAATTTTCGGCGATGCTCTGGTTTAGCGGTTTATGGTTGATCATGGTATATCTGCCGATCTGTCATTGGATGTGGGGCGGCGGCTGGCTGGCTGACTTGGGCGCGATGGATTTTGCCGGAGGTATCGTCATCCATGTTAATGCCGGTGTTGCGGCGTTGGTGGCGGCGTTGGTATTGGGCAAAAGAAGAGGTTTTCCCAGCACGGCCATGCCTCCGCATAATATGACCATGGTAGTTACCGGAGCAGGTATGTTGTGGGTCGGTTGGTTCGGGTTTAATGCCGGTAGTGCGTTGACCTCAGACGGACGCGCCGGAATGGCGATGCTGGTGACCCATATCGGTGCAGCTTCAGGCGCTTTAACCTGGATGTTCATAGAATGGAAACGTTTTAGCAAACCCAGCGTATTGGGTATTGTCACAGGCATGGTCGCAGGCCTGGGCACTATCACCCCGGCTTCCGGCTTTGTCGGCCCTTTCGGTGCATTGGTGATTGGCGTTACCGCCGGTACTGTATGTTTTTACGCTACTCAATATGTAAAACGCACACTGAAAATCGATGATTCTCTGGACGTATTTTCTGTGCATGGCGTAGGCGGCGTGACAGGCTCATTGTTGACCGGCGTTTTTGCGGCAAGCGGGCTCGGCGGTCTTGGTTTGGCTGAGGGTGTTTCAATCATGGAACAAGTCAGCATTCAGGCCTTGGCGATCATCGTTACTGCAAGCTGGAGTGCATTGTTCAGCTATCTGATTTTGAAATTATTAGACAAATGGATAGGCTTGAGAGTGACTGCGGATGAAGAAGTGCAAGGACTGGATACTGTCCTGCACGAAGAGACTGGATATCTCGATTTGTAGGATGGGTCGAAAATCTCATGTGGTTAAAGAGGGCGGCTTCTCGGTAATCTGAGAGCCGCCTTTTTTGTTGATAGTGGTTTGATTAAACTTCGGTTATCCTTGTTTTTCCTTTGGCGCAGTCACATTCGTATCGATATCTATACGAACAATAAGAAGGTAAAGGTGCCGGGTCTTGGCGCATGATCAGTATATAATGGTTGTAAATTAAAGCGGATCAGGTCAATGGATTTTATGAAAATTCGACACATACCCTCTAAAATAAAAATAGCTGTTCTTATAGTGAGCAGTCTTTTTGGCATCTATGCCATGCTGGGTTTTTATTTGTTACCGATGCTGGTCAAATCGAAATTGCCGACACTTATCCAGCAGGAAACCGGCAGAAAGGCATCTGTTGCAAAAGTCAGGTTCGATCCATTTTCGTTAAAGTTAAGTTTACAGGGATTTGAACTTCAACAACCCGATGGTCAGCTGTTTTCCGGGTTCGAAGATTTTTTTCTCGATATCAATGCGTTGCAATCCATTAGCCAAAAGGCATTGGTTATTGACGATATGTGGTTACGCAAACCGGTTGTCCGTATTGCCAAACACCAAGATGGGACCTTCAATTTTAAGGATCTGATTAAGGACAAAAACGAAGCTAAACAGGGTGGCGGTAAAATATTTCCAGTAAATATCGTAAAACTGTCGATAGCCGAAGGGAAACTGGATTGGGAAGATGCGCATTTTAAAAATCCCGAAAAGGAGACTGTTTACCCGATAAATATCAATATTGAAAATTTCACGACCCAAGCAGACAACCCGGCCAATTTCGACTTAACCCTCGAATTGAATTCGGGCGGCAAGTTGGATTGGCAAGGCACCATAGACGTCAATTCGCTGTCTTCATCAGGACATATCAAACTGGATGACGTAAAGCTATCAAGAATTCGGGCGCTGGCTTTTCAGGATTTTGTGCAGTTGGATCTTCAAGGTTATGAGCTGTTCGAGGCTGATTACAAGGCCGCTTATAAGGACAATAAAGTTAATGTTAGCGTTAATCAGGGTAAGTTTGCACTGCACGATTTTCAGGCATCAGCAACACAGGATAAAGCACTGGTTAAAATGATTAAGTTGTCCGTACAAGGAATCGGTTTTAATCTCGAAAATCATGAACTGACAATCGAATCTGTTTCTGCAAATGATGCTGATTTTAAAGCATGGTTGAATGTAGAAGGCGTGGTCAATTATGAATTCTTATTGCCGGTAGCAAAAACTGAAGAAAGTCCTGTTGAGCCAACGGAACCCACATCGTGGAATATCAATATCAACAACATCGCACTGAATAATTGCGGGCTTACTTTTGAAGACCAGACGCTAAAAAAGCCTGTCACCATGACCGCCAAGCCTATCAATTTCAAGCTGACCAATTTCAACAATAAACCCGGTGCGAGTTTGCCTTTTCAGCTCAGTGTCGGGTTTAATCAAAAAGGCTTGATAAAACTTGACGGTAACGCCGTTATTCAACCTTTGTCCGCTCAGATAGCTGTCGATGTCAAAGATATTGCTCTGGAAAATTTCCAGGCTTATGTCGATAAATTTGCTAGGCTGGATGTTATAGACGGAGCGCTGGCTGTTGGCGGCAAGGTTTTGGTTGCAAAATCAGCACAGGATACACTGGGCGTCAAGTTTACCGGAAATGCCCAAGTTACCAATTTTTTAACCCGTGATCAGTTGAAAAATAAGGACTTGGTAAAATGGGAGAGTCTGGCGCTTAGCGGAATCGATGTGGATTTATCGACCAATCAATACAGTGCTGAGACATTGTTGATTAATAAGCCTTATGTCAGAGTCGTCATCAAAAAAGACAAGACGGTCAATTTCGTCGACATTATAGTTGCCGAGAAAAGTGCGGAAAAAAACAAACAGGAAACGGGATCAGTAAAAACCGCCAAAAACACACAGACGGAAGCGCAGCAGCCTAAATTTAAACTGGGCAAGCTCCAAGTCGTTGACGGGTCTTCCGATTTTTCCGACTTTTCCCTGATTTTGCCGTTTGCCGCGCCGATCAAAAGCCTGGATGGCGGAGCAAGCGATATTTCCTCGGAGCGAAAATCTACGGTCAAGGTTGACTTGAAAGGAAATGCCTACGATCTGGCACCCGTCGATATCAAGGGTGAAATCAGCCCTTATCTGGGTGATTATGACGTCAAACTGAATTTTACCGGTATGCCGATGCCGCTGATTTCACCTTATATGGTGCAATTTGCCGGTTATAAAGTTGAGAGCGGAAAAATGTCGCTGGAGCTAAATTATAAAGTTGTCGATAAAGTACTGACGGCATCCAATAATATTTTGATTGACCGCTTTGAGCTGGGCGAGAAAGTTGAAAACCCCAATGCCGTGTCATTGCCTTTGGAACTGGCGGTCGCTTTGATGAAGGATTCCGACGGTAAAATAAGAATGAATGTACCGATTACCGGCAGCCTGGAAGATCCTAAATTCAGTATAAGCAACATCGTTGTTGACGCGTTAGTTAATGCGATAAGCAAAGTGATCACTTCGCCTTTTCGTGCGCTAGCCTCACTGATAGGCAGTGAAGAGGATTTAAGTACTATCAGCTTTCCTGCGGGCAATGCGGAATTGAATCAACAGCAAATCAATAAACTGGACGACTTGGCCAAGGCGCTAAAAGAGCGTCCTGTCTTAAAGTTGGAAATTAAAGGCGCTTCTTTTCAGGAACAGGATTGGCCTGAAATTAGCGACGACGCTTTATATGATCAGCTTAAAAGAATGAAAGCCGCCGAAATTAATAAGCAAGGCGGCAAAAAAACGCGTCCGGAGTATGTTGTGATTTCTGACCAGGATTACAGGCGTTTAATGGAACAATTATTTGTTGAAAAGTTTCCGCTGATGGTGGAAAAACCGTTGCTGGGTAAACTACGTCTGATAGGCAGTAAAGCTGATACTGACACTGACGAGTTTTATGCCGTCGCCAAGCAGAAGCTGTCGGCCATTATTGCGCCGGAACAACAGCGATTAAAGACATTGGCAGCAGAAAGAGCCCAGGCTATTGCACGATATATTGTGCAAAAAGGCGGTATAGCCAATGACCGGGTGTTTATACTGGATACGGTGATTGATCCGAAAAGAGAAGGGAGCGAAATTGCCAGCTTGTTGTCTTTAAAGGCGGATTGATTCATTAGAATACGGCGGTCAATCCGCGATAAACACGAAAATATACCGGTCAATCTTTCTTGAATGTTTTTGTGCTTTTTGGGGGCGATTGATTTTGCCGATTATGCTATTTCAGTATCCGTCAGATAGCAGCCGGGATCTTCAGCCCAAAAATTTCCGGTAGTTTGCTCGGCCCTGACCCGGGTGTTGCCATTGCAGATTTCTTGATAATGGCATCGTGCGCAACGGCCTTCGAGCGGTCTGGGGTGTTGCTTAAGACCCGCCATTAATGGATCGGCCGTATCCATCCATATTTCCGAAAAGGGCCGTTCTTTGACATTGCCCAGTTCATAATGCCACCAGAACGTGTCGGGGTGCACATTACCCAGATTATCGATATTGGCGACATTAACGCCGGAGGCATTGCCTCCCCATTGTTCCAGTTTAGCTTTGATATGTTCGACCTTATCGGGAAAATACCGGGCTACCCAGTGCAAAAAATAAACCGCATCGGCATCGTTATTGCCGGTGACAAACTCCCGGTCTTTGCCGGTCTTCAGCCAGTCGTAGCTGGTTTCAAACAGCAAATCCATCGCGGTTCTGGTCATTGAAAAATGGGCGTCGTCTTTACGGTTTTTATTGCCTCGCCCGCCGTAATTCAAATGCGATAAATAAAATTTGTCGATGTTGTGATCATCCATTAATTGCAACAACGCCGGAAAGTCATGGGCGTTATCCTGAGTTAAGGTAAAACGCAGGCCGACTTTGATGCCTTTCTCCAGGCACAGGTGGATGCCGTGCAAAGCCTGGTCGAAAGAGCCTTGCACACGTCGGAACTGGTCGTGAGTATCTTTGATGCCGTCCAGGCTGACGCCGATATATTGATAATTTATGCTTGCGATTTCGTCGATATTATCTGCGGAAATTTTAGTGCCGTTGGTCGATAGCGCGACATAAAAACCCATGTCTTTGGCGTGGCGGGAAATAGCGAAGATGTCGGGATGCAGTAACGGTTCGCCGCCGGATAAAATCAGCACCGGCACTTTAAAAGCTTTCAGGTCATCCATGACCGTATAGATTTCTGGTGTGCTCAGTTCGTTGGGGAAATTAATATCGGTGGATGTCGTATAGCAATGCTTGCAAGTCAGATTGCAGCGGCGGATCAGGTTCCAGATCACCACCGGTGCAGCTGGTTTGCGGGACGGCTTTAAAGGTGTCGGGTCTATCAATTCCCGCATGTATTGGCTTAGTCTAAACATAGTCAGTATCCTAATCAGTTACGGATTGATTGTCGTTGGATTTTCTGATGCTCGGCAACCGCTCTCCTGCATCCGTGTAGTTGTACGAAAACCGGTTTTTTTCAGGATTTTTGTACTGTATAAAACATCACTGCCTAAATTGTTGTCGCCTAGCAGATCATAAATCTGTCGAATCTGTTTGTCGACTTCTTCCTGGCTTTTGCCATGCACCATTGCAAACAAGTTGTAGGGCCATTCGGGCAAATGCCGCGGGCGATGATAACAATGACTGACAAATTCCAATTGACCGACTTTTTGCCCCAGTTCGTCAATGGTTTCATCAGGGACATTCCAAACGGTCATGCCGTTAAAACGATAGCCTAATCTATAGTGGTTGGGGACTGCGCCGATGCGGCGAATGATGCCGCTGTTTTGCATAGCTGACATTCGCAGCATCACATCATCCGTCGTCAGGCCAAGTTGTTCTGCAAGAGTTTGATAAGGCTGAGGCGTTAACGGTAAACCGGCTTGGGTTGCCTGGATGATTTTACGGTCTGTTTCGTCGAGGTCGATCATGATCAGGCTTCCAGCTTCAGGCTGACAAAGTACTCTTTGTTTTTCGGCATGTTGTAGACGGTCAAACCGGTTTGTTGTTCTATTTCGTTAATGGTCTGCTGAATTTGTTCAGGTGTTTGGGTTGCAAGCACAAACCACATATTCAGCTCATGGTTACGTGCATAATTATGGGCGACTTCAGGAAAACTATTAATGATTTCGGTAATCTCATCAAAGCGCTCGATGGGCGCTTTAACGGCCGCCAGCGTCAAAGCGCCGCCCATTTGTTCGGCATTATACAAAGGGCCGAAACGGGTGAGGGTGCCGTTATCCAACAGCGCTTTTAATCGGATTATCAAATTCTGTTCGGTTAGCCCCAGGTGCGACGCGACTTGTCGATAAGGCGCGTCGCAGATCGGAAAGCCGTCTTGCAGGGCATTGATAATTTGTTTGTCTATTTCATCCATCAGCTAAAGCGGGGGTAGGGTTTTGATAAATGGCGCCGCGTTGTTTAAAACAGCGGAGGCTGAACAGGGCTTCCTTGTCAAAGCCGTTTAAGCCGCAAGCGTCAACGAGCTGTTCCAGTTGGGCCAATACGGTGGCGCGGTCTTTGCCGTGAATCATACAGTACAGGTTATATGGCCATTCCGGCTGTCGGGGGCGTTGGTAACATAGAGTTACAAATGAAAACCGGCTGATATGTCCGCCCAGTTGTTTAACAAGACTATCCGGCACATTCCAGACAATCATCGCATTGGCGCGGTAACCCAGTTGCCGGTGTTTGACGATAACGCCCATCCGTTTGATCAAGCCTTGTTGTTTAAGCCGGGTTAAGCGTTCGATCACCTCGGCTTCGGGCATGTCGCAAAGCCGACCGATTTCGGCATAAGGGCTGGCGCAAATCGGCAACCCGAACTGAATATGCTCAAGCAGTTGACGGTCTCTGGCATCAATCATTATTCAAGTCCAACTTAAAGCCTAAATCTATGAAAAAATCATCCAGCATCGGCAGTTGCATGGTTTTGTATGATGTTTCCTGTTCTATTGAATCGATAACGGCAAGTAAGTGTTCGGCATCGGAAGCGATGACCACAAACCAGAGATTAAACCGGTGTTCGCGTTCGTAATTATGATTGACTTCGGGGTAAGCGCTGATTTTATCGGCAACAGCTTGGAGCTGCTGTTCGGGCACGGACATGGCAAGCAGTGCGCTGACGCCGATATGATTGGGCGGAATAACCGGCCCTATGCGGCTGATAAAATTGTTGTCGTTCAGCTCGGTAAATGCCGATAAAACATCGTCTTCGTTGACACCCAGAGCATCGGCAATATCCTGATAAGGCCGGGCAGCTATCGGGAAGTCGCGCTGATAGTCGTTTAGTAGCTGTTTATGTAGGGACGTCAACATAATATTAAAAACCGATTTTGTGCGCACGCGAACTAAAGAAAATACCGTTGGGTTGATTGGCGGGTAGGCGGGTAATCTCCTGCAAGGTTTCGGTGTCGTAAATCGCCACCTGGTTATCGTCTCTTACCGCAACCCAGACTTGTTCGCCGCGCGGAGTGAATTCCATATGTAGAACGGCTTTTCCCGGCGACAAGGTTTTACTGAGGGACAGGTCTTTGACGTCAATAATCTGTAATTGATTATTATCGGGAAAGGCGAAGTTAACCCAGACTTGCCGCGCATCGGGCCGGGCCATCACAAAAACCGGTTGTCCGGCGACCGGTATGGTTTGAACCAGTTCCCAAGTGTTTTTGTCGATGACCAGAACTTTGTGCTGACCTATCGCAGGAGCAAACACATAATCACCGGCTACCGCCCAGCCTTCAAGATGCGGCATTTTATAAACGGGTAACTTTTCATCGTCTTTACCGTAACCGGGCAATATTCGTTTAACTCCGGCATCAAGATTCCATAAGTCCAGCAGCGCCAGTCCGGGTTCGCCAAATAAACCGGCGATGTAATAGTGTCCATCCGGTGACATTAACGCGTCGTAAGGTTGTTTTCCGATGTTCGGGAATTTTTTAATGATAGGCGCTTTGGGATTTTTAAAGTCGGCGATCCAGATTTCACCGGCATCGAACAGGGAAAATACAAAGCGCTGTCCGGGGGCATCGACTAAACCGACCACTTTAGAACGCAGTCCTTCGCCATAGTTGGAAGGAATGTCGGCAACCAGTTCCAGCGTGTCTGACGAAAAAACTTTAACGCCGCCAGGGGTGTAGTTGGACACGGCGATTAATTTACCGTCTTGGGAAATGGCCCCGCCGATGCTATTGCCGGCCTGGATGATGCGTTTGTCGATTACGTCCTTAAGCATATCGATTTTGGTTAAGCCGCCGTCCCGACCGAAAACATAGGCGTAACGCTGATCGCGGGAGAAAACGACGGAAGCGTGGGACAAGTCGCCGAGTTTTTCGATTTTGGCTAAGCGTTTATGTTCGGTGGTGTTAATGATCAGTGCATTGCCGTTTTCCCGTTCGATGACGATGCCTAAATCGCCTGTGGCGCGTAGGTCTGCGATGGCGTTGAAAGAGAATAATAAGGCTAGAAGGGAAAATAGTTTGGTCATGGTTATAGTTTCAGCGCGTAGTTAAGTCTATTTGTTGCAGGATTACGGCCTACTGAACTTAAAGCCGGAAGGAAAAAATAATTTAGTGCAAAGGCGTATGTTTAGGAGGTGGTGGTATGTAATGATTATCTAAATCCTTGTCGACTTTTACAGCGATGCTTTCAATACCTTTAAGCGTTAGCTTTTCATCGCCACCTTTGGTTTCTGATATGTAGTTGCCGATTAATTGCCCATCTTTAACTCTGATTAAGTGACCCATAATATAGGCAAATAAAAAGCTGGGCTTGTGCAGCCGGCCAACCAATACATAATCCGCGTTTGCGGATCTACCAAGCTCTGCTGCGATATCGTCATGGTCAAATAAATATCCGAAACCGCTGTTAGCGCCATGTTGGATGGCTAAGTCAATTGAAATAATCTTATAGCCTGCGCTTTTAAGTTCCTTTTCCAGTAAGGGCTTTAGGCTTGCTGTTCTATTTATTTCAGTGGTCGTCCTGGGCATTAGTGTCAAATCATTGAGCTCAAAATCCAAAATGGCAATGCTTGTTTCTGCATTTACTTGAGTAACTGAAAGAGCGATCAACAATAAAAAACAATAAGTTTTCATTTGACTGTTTTATTTAAGGCTTTATTTCGGATTTACGTAATATCCCAACCAACCAAGCCGCCTCATCCCGATTCATAAATGGCTTCCAAGGCGGCATGGCGGTTCCTTTACGTCCGTTAAGAATGGTTGAAATTAAAAAGTCATCGGGTTTCCCTGCCAATGCTTCTGGTAACAGGGCAGGGCCAAGGCCGCCTTTTAAGGTTAAGCCGTGGCACGCTCCGCAATCATGATTGAGCATGTTGCGGAGTGCATTTTGCCGCTCCGGTGGCGGCTCGCCGGCTAAGCTGGTTGTAGCCAAAACAGCAGAAATGACCAGCATTAAAAGCGGCAGTTTTTTCATGGCGGTTACGGTTTTAACCTGGCATAGTACATCGCGACATTATTAATATCGTCATCGCTTAAAGAACCGGCGATAGCATTCATCATGTCGGATTTACGGGTTTTATCCCGGTACTGTTTAAGCGCTGTTTTCAAGTATTCCAGGTCGCGTCCGGCCAGTGGAGGAAAAGGCGCATCGGCTGAAGGTGTCCTAATGCCGTGACATTGCGAACAAACCGCCGCCGCTTTTGCCTCTCCTGCATATATACTCGCTGCATTTACGCTTTGGGCCGACAGCAAGCCCAGTATCAACGATCCTGTAAGAGTCGTTAGTTTCATCATTTTGCCCCTTTCATTTCGTCAGGAGAAAGACCGCGAGTCATGTATCTGACGCGGCCGTGAGAAAATATACCGGCCGGGCTTTCCATAGCTACGGAGGCGACTTTTTGCAGGGAAGAAGAATCATATACGACGACTTCATCGCCGCTGTAACCGGCGCTGACATACAGGAATTTACCGTCGGCGCTGTATTCAGGGAAATAAGCATGTCCGCCTACATCCAGGGTTTTAACGACTTCCAGGGTAAGCTTGTCGATCAGTTGGACGGTGCGGGCGCGACGGTCTTTAGAAATAATGTCTACCGCGACATAAGGTGCATTGGCATGAGCGGCCGGGGATTCTGTGCCGCCGGCAACCGGAATCTGCTTGACTACTTCCATTTTGTCCAGATCCCAAACGCTGACCACCATTTTGTCGCAATCACCGAAGTTGGTGCCGAAACCGAGTGTGCGACCATCGACTTCAACAGCAGCGCCGCCGCCAACATGAGGCACGCAACCGGCATTCAGTTTTTTGATGATTTTGCGGTCTTTTAAATCAATCGCAGCAACGATGCTGTCGTCATAAGAAGCAACCATAAGTTTACTGCCGCCGTGGGTCAGGAAGGCATCATGCAAATGGCGGCCGACTTTTTCGATTTTAGTGACCGGGAAGCCTTCTTTTAAATCCACCACCCAAACTTGACCGGCGTTTTCCAGGGCAATTGCGAAAATATCGTCAAACGGTGTGCCGATAATCATGCCTGAATCGGAAGAGACCATTTTACCGTCCGGATCAATGCCTTCAAGTTCAAAGGTTTTTAGTGGCTCCAAGGTGTTGGCATCAAGAATGACGGCGTTATGCGGTACATAAGACCCGGCCATGATGTATTTGCCGTCACGGGAGACGCCCAGTCCAGGTCCGTTGAATCCGGTTTTGACGCTTCGCACGGCTTGCATGGAATACAAGTCGACTTTAAAAATTTCCGCAGTATCGGTTTTTACATAAGCCCAGCGTGGGTTGGCGGGGTTGTAGTCAATAATATGCGCGGCAGTGCCGGTAGCCACTTCGCCGATTTGTTTGTGAGTAGTGCTGTTGATGAAAACCGCTTTGGAACCTGAACCGCGCCCGTATTTGCCGCGAGCCGCCACACCGATAACGTCGTCCATGCTGTTGATTGCATAGGTAGGTTTTGTGGGTAGTGTGCTTTCATCTTTAACATAGACTTTTATCGACGCCTTGATATCGTCAATCGTCCAGGCTGGATTGGCCTGTTTTGGCGTGGTTTGTAAATGTTTAACCAAGCCGCGAATTTCGTCGTCCGATAAACGACCGAAGAACGGAGGCATTAAGGTATCGAAGCTTCCGGTCATAATCAAGCTGCGTAAAGCTGTAGGACTGCGGCCTTTCAGGCTATCGGAATTCAACCCTGGAGCAATAAACCCGCCATAGTCTGAGCCGTGGCAGCTGGCGCAATTGTCTTCGTATAATTGATGCGTGTTTTTGGATGTATCGGAGGTCGCCTGCGCTCCAAAAGGCAAAAGGATGGCGGCTAAACCGATAAAAACTGACTTGGGTAAACGTTTTTTTGTTAGATTCATTATGTTGGACTCCAATGTAGTATTGAATCAATATTATCGTGAATGGTTTAAAAGCTCAAGTTTGATTTTGATAGCTGTCTTTAATTTCAGTATTATTGGAACAGTAAGAAAATGAGGGAGGGCTGATTTTGACAGATAATTATTGTTGCTAAGGGCGAGAAAAAACTTATCATTTATGCAATTTGTTGTTATTTATCATAAAGTGCTTCTAGAGATAAATGTCTGGAATGGCTTGTAGCTTGATCTAATTATAGCGGTTAGTAAATTCAGCGTGAAAATGAGCCGTGCCGAACCCAAATGCAAATCGAAGGAGGCTTTCACGACGCCAAAAGCTAAAATTACAAGCTAGGTTTATTTAATGATAGCAGGATTCAAGCCGAGATCAGGGCGAATCTTTTCATTGATATCTGCTCTTATCATGCTTTGTACTTTTGTTCGTCGGTCTAAGCCTGAAGGCCCCTAAAAGATAAACAGTGGTTAATAACAGTTGAAAAGCACTCGCTGTGTTAGGTTATCTTTCTCGGCAAAATTATATGCTGTTGTGTTTCATTTACATTATTAGACGCTCGCATTTAGAAATGGTGCGGCTAATAATTCTTGAAAAGGCAGGAGTGTGTTTATGTCTTTCTGCATTATTTAATAATTTACAGATTCAAATAATCGCTTCTTGACGGCAGAGCGGAGAGCTGTATAATGCGCAGTTCTTTCAAAGCCTGGTCT
>NZ_DAIUEH010000050.1:0-42260 GCF_036845245.1 Methylobacter sp. | reverse complement strand
CATAACGCCAACTATAACCTATATCTAATGCTATTAATGCAATTAAACACTAGTACGATACCTTAACAAACCGGCTACGGGCCGATTGGTTATTTTTGTTCTGCTGGGATATGCTTCAATGCATGCCTCTGGAGTGGGTATTGCTATGAGTGGGGCAGCACTCTTTACTGGTGCTAGTTTGCTTTTGATATTCAACTATGCTGGAGCGGTATCCGAAAATGATGTGAAAAAAGGATTAATTGCGTTGGCCGGTGCTGCTGCGTTGACGGCGATTCACGGGTTTCTGATGGTTCGGGGCGCGCCGGTTCCTCAAGCTGTTGGGGAACCTCTTTCTTCTCTCGGTATTGCGATTCGTTTTTTCGCCCTATTGATGGACTCGATTTATGCAGGCCTAAGGTCAATAATCTGGGTGAATGGCGGTTTGATTTCGCCAAGGTTCGACAAGCAAAACGTTGACGCATGTTGTGGCGTCGGATTCTTGGCGATCAGCATACTGATTCTTGTTGTCCTGATGCGTCACTACCTAAAAACCAATAGAAAAGAGTATTTATACGCGTTCGCAGTAATTGCGTACCCCTTGACAGCTTTACTTATTTATATTGCGCTGATAGTTGTTCGATTACGCTCCATTGCACCGGATGACGCGGTACTTCCCTATTTAATTGGGGGGCGCTACGTTATATTTCCGAGTCTTTTCATGTTCATCATGGGCAGTGCTATATGGTTGATGCTGTTTCGTACCATTGGGAAATTTAGCACGATACTGCCCTTTTTCTGTTCAATTTCCGCTGCGATAGGTGCAGCGATTTTCGTTATTACAGATATGCCCCGTATTTGGCCTAACACTATGGTTGACCACATGTCAGCATGGAACAACGTCGTGCAGGAAGTTAAGACTGATACGGCTTCCGGTAATCCAATCAAAAACCGCATATTGGCGGACATTGATCAGGATTATAAACCGGACTTGTTTCAGCTACAGTACTTGTTGAATCATGAACTCAGCTGTATCAACTGTGTGAAAATCACGCCTTAAGGTAGGCTTCACAGGCTGTGTTTGACTTGGCATTGACGCAATGGATGGCTGTCCGTGGGGCTCCCCATTCACTGTTGATTTGTGTGTGGGGAGCTGGGTATCGATTTGAAAACTAACCTTGCGTCAATCTAACTTCCGCTTCATGGTATTTAGCTGCGCAATATTCGGCCACTTCGGCAGGTAGATGCGGCCCCGGCGCGGTTTTATTCCAATCCAGTGTTTCCAAATAATCCCGGATATATTGCTTGTCGAAACTGGGCGGGCTGATACCCACCCGATATTGATCGGCAGGCCAAAAGCGGGATGAATCGGGCGTTAAAGCTTCATCGATCAGGTATAAAACGCCGTCATCGTCAATGCCGAATTCAAATTTGGTATCGGCAATAATAATGCCCCGTTCCTTGGCATAGGCGGCGGCTTCCTGGTACAGTCTCAGGCTCGCGTCGCGCACTTTTTCAGCCAGCTCCCGGCCCATCAATTCAACAGTACGATCAAAAGATACGTTCTCATCATGGTCGCCCATTTCGGCTTTTGTAGACGGCGTATAAATCGGCTCCGGCAATTGCTGCGCCTGCTGCAAGCCTTCAGGCAGTTTAATGTCGCAGATCGCACCGGATTTTTGATAATCTTTCCAGCCTGAGCCGATCAGGTAGCCGCGCACAATCGCTTCAACCGGCAGCGGTTTCAATAATTTGACGACGATAGCGCGGCCTTCGATCTGTGCGCGCTCGGCAGCATCGGGCACGACCTGTTCCAGCGGAATATCGGACAAGTGATTGGGCATCACATGCTTCATTTTTTCAAACCAAAAATTGGACACGTTGGTTAAAACGCGGCCTTTTCCCGGAATCGGGTCGGGCAAAATCACATCGAATGCAGACAGCCGGTCGGTGGTTACAATCAGCATGTGCTTGTCGTCGATGTCGTAGATATCCCGCACTTTGCCGCGAGCGCGGAGTTTTAAAGACGACAGTGTTGATTCGTATAGGGCTTTGGGAGCGGTCATAAGTTCTCGCTGGGTGTCAAATAAAGTGATTTTACCAGTTATTAATCTCGAAGTTCGCATATTCCTAGCGGAACATATCCCGATTAACCGCTTTTTCCATAGCCATTTTTGCGGTAATCACGCCTCTATCGACCAGTTCTTTCAAATTCTGGTCCAGCGTCTGCATGCCGTCTTTGCGTCCGGTTTGAATCGCGGAATACATTTGCGCCACTTTGGCCTCGCGAATCAAGTTCCTGATAGCCGGTGTGCCGACCATGATTTCATGCGCGGCAACACGGCCTCCGCCGATTTTTTTGAGCAGGGTTTGCGAAATAACCGCCTGCAACGATTCGGAAAGCATGGCCCGGATCATGTCTTTTTCTGCGGCAGGAAATACGTCGATAATACGGTCAATAGTTTTAGCGGCTGAGGTGGTATGCAGCGTGCCGAATACAAGGTGGCCGGTTTCGGCTGCGGTCATTGCCAGGCGGATGGTTTCCAAATCACGCATTTCGCCGACCAGAATAATATCGGGATCTTCCCGTAGCGCCGAACGCAACGCTTCATTAAAACCGTGGGTATCGCGTTTGATTTCCCGTTGGTTAATCAACGATTTTTGGCTCTCATGAACAAACTCGATAGGGTCTTCTACAGTGAGTATGTGTGCGTAATCATTGCAGTTAATATGATTAATCATTGCGGCCAGCGTAGTTGACTTGCCGGAACCGGTAGGGCCTGTCACCAGAACCAGGCCGCGCGGTTTTTGACACAGCTCTTCAAAAAACTTCGGGGCCTTTAAGTCTTCCAGACTCATTATTACCGAAGGAATCGTCCTGAATACTGCGGCAGCGCCACGCTCCTGGTTAAATGCGTTGACACGGAAGCGGGCAACGCCGGGCAATTCAAACGAAAAATCGGTTTCCAGAAATTCCTCATAATCTTTACGCTGCTTGTCATTCATAATGTCATAAATCAGCGCATGCACTTCCTTATGGTCCAATGCCGGAATATTGATTCGCCGAATATCGCCGTCGACCCGGATCATAGGCGGAAGCCCTGCCGACAAATGTAAATCCGACGCTTTGTTTTTAGCTGAAAAAGCCAGTAATTCGGCAATATCCATAACATCCTCTTGAAGACAAAAATAAAATTGTTTTTATACCATAGTTCATCTTTATGTTTTTTTGAATGTGTGTTGTTACGTTAGTTTTTAGTGATAAATTGTTGTTTAATAATTGCTGCTAACTGACAACGGATGACTAATGACAACGATAACTCAAAGACTCAAACGAATACGTTCGCAAATCAGCGCTGCTGAACTTGCCTATAACCGTCGGCCGGGCTCGGTGCTGTTGCTGGCCGTCAGCAAGACCAAACCGGCCGAGGATCTTGCTGTCGCCTATCAAGCCGGGCAACGCCATTTCGGCGAAAATTATTTGCAGGAAGCTTTGGGAAAACAACAGGAACTGGGCGCTTACGATATTACCTGGCACTTTATCGGCCCTATCCAATCCAATAAAACCAAGCCTTTGGCGGCGCATTTCGATTGGGTACACAGCGTCGATAGTTTAAAAATAGCCAGACGCCTTAGCGAACAGCGCCCGGCCCATTTGCCGCCGTTAAATATCTGTTTGCAGGTCAATATCAGCGACGAACAAAGCAAATCCGGCATTACCTTGGCCGAATTGCCTGAACTTTGCGAACAGGTCGTCAAACTGCCTAACCTGAAGCTGCGCGGCGTAATGGCTATTCCGGCTCCGCAAGACGATTTCGAGCAGCAATGCCTACCTTATAAAACGCTTTACCAAGCCGTTGCAAAACTGGGAAGACCGGAATTGGATACCTTCTCGTTCGGCATGACCGGGGATTTAAAAGCCGCTATTGCCGAAGGTTCCACTATCGTCAGAATCGGCACCGCGTTGTTCGGCGAGCGGAATTACGACTGACGAAACTTCGCTGTCAGCGTTTAATAGGCTACTAAGAGCCGACTGCAAAACATAAATGACCTTATCATCAGCTCAATTTCAGCTTTAGCTTACATACGTCTACAAATTTTTGCGCCACAATTGCGCCGTTGGTTAATGCGCCTCATCACGATAGGATAAGCCGGAAATTGGCGGAAAAGCATTAACCGAAATAACACTTGTAACGAAATGACTAGCGGAGACAATCATGGAAAATCTTGGCGGAAGAATTGAACATGTCGTGGTATTGATGATGGAAAATAGATCTTTCGACAGCCTACTGGGAGGACTTTATCCAGGAAACCCCGGCTTCGACGGACTTACCGGAAATGAAACCAACCCGAACCACGGCAAAGATGACGTCAAGGTATGGAATAGCGGAAACGTCGACCAGCAATCCATGTCGATTCCCACCCCGGACCCCGGCGAACTCTGGACAGACATCAACATGCAACTGTTCGGGCTCGACGGCAAGCCCGGAATAGGAATGCCGGCGATGAACGGTTTCGTCAACAACTATGTCAGGCAAACCGACGAAGCCCCGGAAAACTATTCACCGGAATCTATCATGCATTACTACACGCCGGAGCAGCTTCCGGTCATCAGCACTCTGGCGAAAGAATTTGCAGTGTGCGACAGCTGGTTCGCCTCCGCGCCTTGCCAGACATGGCCGAATCGTTTTTTCCTGCATTGCGGCACTGCGGAAGGCTATGAAAACAACTCTCCGGCCCATTTTCCTTATTTGATGGAGACGGTCTTCAACCGGTTCAGTGCTGACTCATGGAAAATCTATTTTCACGATTTCCCGCAAACGCTGACGCTTACCCGTTTGTGGCCGCACATAGACCGATTCAGGTTTTTTGAAACGGAATTTGCCAAGGACGCGGCCGAGGGCAAATTACCTTCTTATACTTTTATCGAACCGCGCTATTTTCCGGATGTAAAATTGCCCAACGACCAGCATCCTCCGCATCATGTCGGCATGGGCGAGGACCTGATCGCAGAGGTTTATAATGCGCTCAGAAGCGCACCGACCTGGGAAAAGACCTTGTTCGTCATTCTTTATGATGAGCATGGCGGCATCTACGACCATGTACCGCCGCCGGCAGCCGTTCCTCCTGACAACAGCCATTCCCAGCCGTTCGGCTTCGATCGCTACGGGGTCCGCGTTCCTGCGGTGCTGGTCTCCCCCTATATCAAAGCCGGAACCATCCTGAAAACGCCGGAAGGCTCATCCTGTCCTTTCGACCATACATCGGTCATCGCCACACTCAGGAAATGTTTCTCTCTCGGCGCGCCTATCAGTCATCGCGATGCCGTTGCGCCAGATCTTGAATGCGTGTTGAATCTCGACACTCCGAGTAATCCCGGTCCTGAAAAGATCGTCCCCAGACCCTACGTGGTAAGCCCCGATGAACTTGCCAAAGCATTGAATGCACCTTTGAACGACTTCCAGAAAGCGATGCACGAGGCTGCCGCCCATCTTCCGGTTAATCGGGGAGTAAACATTCTCGACGACATCGAGAATCATGTCGAGAATCTGGTCAGAGGAATCATGCCTGAAGTTCCCGATCACAGAACCCCAGCTACTGCGGTTCCCTTTATTTGCGACAAATTACGTACTTTTTTGGGCAAAGTGTAGGTTATATGCAGCTCAGGACCCTATCGCCGGTGCTTTGAGCCCGGTGACAATGATCAACAATTATTAAAACAATTAAAAAAGGGGAAATCCATGTTTAACAGCACCACGTTAGAAGTCGCAATCGGGCTAATCTTTTGTTACGCGTCCGTCGCTTTTATTGTCAGCTCCATTAACGAAGCCATTGCATCATTCCTTAAGCTGCGCTCCAGTTCGCTATTGGATGGCGTCAAATCCCTGCTTAACGATCCAAATTTTGACGGGCTTGCGCGCGATGTCTACAACCACGCCTTAGTGGGGCATCAAGACCAGGGAAATGCCAGCAGCGAGGAAGATATCGAAAACAAACCTTCTTACATCGATCCAAAGCATTTTGCTATTGCGCTTATAGATAGCATACAGACCGTACCCGGTGATTTTATACAGCTGGGCAAGGACATCGACGCAATAAAGAACCCACAGATAAAACAGCTGCTGCAAGGCATCTACGCAAGATCGGGAGGACAGATCGAAAATATTTATACCGAGGTGGCTGGATGGTTCGACGCAGGAATGAACCGGCTGTCAGGCAACTATAAGCGTCATTCTCAGCTTTATTGCTTCATAATTGCCTTGGTCATTGCAGGTCTTTTTAATATCGATAGTTTTCATCTTTTTACGACGCTCTGGCAGCATCCTGCAATTGCCGCAGGCATCAGCTTGCCGGCATCCTCGACAGATTTTACTCTGGACAAACTCATGGCCTTGCCTGTCGGTTGGACCGATAGCACATCGTTAAGCGGCACCCAGTTAGCCGGCTGGCTGGTAACCGCATCGGCAACGCTCTTTGGCGCGCCGTTTTGGTTCGATCTTTTGCAGAAACTGGTCCGCCTGCGAGGTACCGGAAACAAGCCGGACGGCAACCAAGCGACCTAATAAAACGGCATTGGCAAGCTTCAAGCATTTCACGAAAATAGCGGCATTGATTGATCCGGAAACTAAAACCCGCATAAAAGGAAGACATGATGTTTCATGTAAAAACAATCGGCACGGCGGTTTTGGCATTGATTCTCTGCCTAAGTTTTCCGGCTTATGCGGACGGCCAACCGGGAAAATTCGACTATTACCTGCTGACGCTGTCCTGGTCGCCGGAGCATTGCGCCGAAGTGAAAAACGACAAGATCCAATGTGATGGGACAAAGCCATACGGATTTGTCGTACACGACTTATGGCCGCAATACGATAGAGATTATCCTGCTTCGGCAGTGATCATGCGTCCGGTCCAATAACCATCAAGAAAAGGAGCCTGATATGAAAGCGAAAAAAATAATGATCATCCGCCATGCTGAAAAACCGGCCGAGTCCGGTGCGCCGTTCGGCGTGGACATTAACGGCAATCAAAACCCGGAATCACTGATTCCGTTGGGCTGGCAAAGAGCCGGGGCATTGACCGTATTCTTTGCCCCGACCGACGGAAAGTTGCAAAATCCCGGCATTGCGACTCCCCAGTATCTTTATGCATCCGGCGTCGCCAAGCACAGCAACAGCCAGCGTCCGCTGGAGACCATCACTCCTCTATCCGAAAAACTCGGTATCAAGATCAACTGTCAGTACAAGAAAGAGAATGAAGCCGACATGATCAAGGACGCCCTCGGCTGCGACGGAATCGTGCTGATTGCCTGGCAACACCAGGATATTCCAGGCATCGCCAACCTGATTCTCGGCAACAGCACGACCGCCCCGCAAACATGGCCCGGAGACCGTTTCGATGTGGTGTGGGTTTTCGATTTGCAAAACGGCGCTTATATTTTCAGCCAGATTCCGCAGCGCTTGCTGGCGGGGGATAGCGATACGGTTATTTCATCCTGATAATCGGCTTGGTGATTCTTAGAACTCAAATACAAAAGGTATGTGATGATAAAAGAGTTGTTCAGCGCTTCCTTAGACAACAAAAGAAAATAATATGCCGGTAATTTCTTATTTCTTTGGTATTTATATTCGTATGTACCATGATGACCATAACCCGCCACATTTTCATGTGGAGTATCAAGGCCATCAAGCATTGATGGCTATTGAAAATGGTGAGCTTTTAGAAGGAACACTGCCTAACAAGGCTATAAAACTGGTGCGCGAATGGACGAAAGAACATCAGCAAGAATTACTAAGCAATTGGCAATACGCCATTGAATTAAAACCGTTACAACGTATTGCGGGAGCCGATAATGATTAAAATAATTCAAGCAAAACATGTGCAGCAGAAGATTTTACGATTGTATTTTTCCGATAATTCATGGGGAGATTATGATTTGCAACCCCTGATTGATCGGCAAACGGAATTAGTTATCCCGTTAAATGATGAGGGGTACTTTAAGCAATTCTTTTTGGAACTGGGGGCGTTGTGCTGGCGGAACGGGCTGGAATTAAGTCCAGGCAACATTCATAAAAAACTGGCAGAGCAACAACAATTAAATGATGCGGCTAAAGTGGCCTGATGGATTCGGCAAGTAATATAAAATATTTGTTTTATGAATATCATCGATGCCGTGGTTAGCGGCTGGATACGCAACTGAAAATATATTTCGCAGGTATCATAAGTATTGATCAGATTGTCAGCGAAGCTTTAGATTCAGCTCGTATGATCGCGAAAGCCATCGGAGAAAGTCTTGATATCCCCTTATATTGATTCTTCTGAACTGTCAGATGATGCGCTAGCGTTAGCGAAACAACGCGATGTGGAAATTGAAAACGACGAGGTAAAACCTTGTCGCATACCCAGTTAATGTCCAGGCTGCGAGATGCGTTATGAACAAACTTATCACGATTAACAAAAGAGCTATTTTAAATTTAGCCAAACAGCATGGCGTTAAATCTATTTGTCTATTTGGTTCAATGGCGAGAGACGATGCAGGTGATAACAGCGATGTGGATTTTCTGGTTGAGTTGGAACAAGGACGGGATTTGTTTGATTTAGGTGAGTTGCTCATCGATTTACAAACGCTGCTGCAACGAAAAGTGGATTTAGTGACTAAAAACGCTTTGCATCCGCGCATTTATGCTCAAGTTCTGAAAGAAGCGCAACCATTATGAAAGACGACCGTATTTATCTTGAACATATCATTGATTGTATTGACAGAATTAACGATTACACAGAATACGATCAGTTTGTTTTTATGAATTCGCAAATGGTGCAGGATGCGGTTATTCGTAATTTGCAAACGTTGTCGGAATCAACGCAAAAGTTGTCGGATGAATTATAAAGCGCAACATCCTGAGATTAATTGGAAGGCGATTTCAGGATTTAGAAATATTTTGGTTCACAATTATTGGGGCTTGGATTTGCAGCAAATCTGGGCTGTTATTGAAAATAGGTTGCCGCAGTTGAGAGACAGTATTGAAAAGCTGCTTTGAGTTACCGGCTAAGGCGCGTCATATTATTTACGAATGTCAAAATACCGGGTAATTCAAAAAGATTTCAACGAGCAATCCATTCCGGTATTAATGTTTCCAGTGTGGTTGGGTATCGAAAAGGAGTGTGATGCACAATACAGTGCCTGGAGTCTTTTCTAATGTCATCCATCGGCGAGTCCAGCTTACGGCTTAGGATAGCTCGCACGGGATGCATGCGTTAAACTAGGCTAACTTATCATTTTATTGGAGCGCGCTGATGCCGCAACCGTATCGTGTGGAAGCTCTCGCTTTACATCAAGTGGGCGTATTCGACGATGTTTCTATCGATTTTAAACCCATAGCGTCCGCCGAACGGGATGCCGATAAGGCGGAAATCCATTTGTTTACCGGGCCGAACGGTTGCGGGAAAAGTACGTTGTTGTATGCGTTGGCGGAGATTTTTAATGGTTATCAGGGCGATAGTCTTATTCTCAGCCGATTTCGGAGTTCGGATAGCTATGTGGACTTTCTTTTTCGGGAACAAGCAGGAAAATATGGTGTTCGTTATTCAAATTTAGTAAGCCCAAGCTCAAACCGCTACGGTGATTTTCTGATCGCAAAATATGAGCCAACAAATGGTCGCTATTTCGGTTACGGCAAAAAGAATTTTGAAGAAAACGGATTGAGATTATGGAGGCAATGTACGGATATTTCTACTCCATACAATCTTCATCCTATGACTCGCTTCAAGTATGCAGCCTTCGCCTATTCCGGGCAACGCACTCTACGCGATACAAAAATATCGGCAATCCAACAAATCACCGCTACGCCATTTGAGGCCGCATTGTCATTCGACGGTAGCGTTCGCCCGCAAATATTATTGCAATGGATAGCCAACAATCGCACTCAATCTGCCTTGGCAAAAGCGGACGGTGATAATCAGGCTGCTCAGGTCTATGATCAGGCTCTGAACAGAATCACCACCTTGATTCGCGACATCTGCGACCTGGAGCTGGAATTTCGCCTGGAACGCTCGCCGCTTGCGGTGACGGTTCGGGTGAATGGCGACACTATCCACTTCGACAGCCTACCCGACGGGCTAAAATCGATCATCAGCTGGGTAGCTGATTTGTCGCTACGTCTTGAAGCAATTCCTTGGCAAGAACAGCGCGACGTATTTTCCCAACCGATTATTCTGCTGCTGGACGAGGTGGATATTCATCTTCATCCTAAATGGCAACGGCGGATTTTACCGGCGATTCAAACTCTGTTGCCCAATGCCCAGATTTTTGTTTCCACGCATTCGCCGTTTGTCGTGGGATCGGTCGAAGATGCCTGGGTTTACCGTTTACCGGAACCCGGCCAAGGCAATGGCATTATCGAAGGCGTGCAGTCAGGCGCAGGTAAAAGTTATCGGCTTATTTTGAATGAAGTCTTCGGTATTGACGATGAATTCGATATTGAGACTGAAGCACTATTCGATGAGTTTTACCGGCTTAGAGACCGATTCATGAAAGATCAGCAAGGGCTGGAAGTATTGCTGGAAACAGCCGGAAAGCTGGCCGCACGAGGTGAGGAGGCGGCGCTGATCGTCAACCGCGAACTACGCCAAATTGCCAGAGTGACCGGACAGGAGCTTAGTCTTGCATAAACTGGATCGACTTCCGCAACCGGTATGTTTGGAAGCTAATGCAGCAAAATGGACCGACGCGTTTGCTGCCGCTCGTCAGCAAAATCCCAAATACCAGTTCAGATGGCCTCAACCGGACTGTTACCAATTGGTTCGAAAAAGATTGTTGGAGATGACCAAAACCCATTGCGCTTTTTGCGATGGGCTATTGGGCGCTGAAAGCCGGGAAACGGTTGAACATTTTCGTCCAAAAAGCCAGTTTCAAAGTTTGGCGTATCAATGGGATAACTTGTTTCCTTGTTGCGATATGTGTCAATCGCAAAAACGTGAGCAATTCAATGACGGTTTGCTCAATCCCGACGAAACCGATTATGCATTCATGCGCTATTTTGTAGTGAATTTTAAAACCGGCGAAATTGAACCTTCACCACATGCGAATGAGCAGTTGCAGAATCGGGCCAAAATCACGATACAAATTTACGGACTTAATCTACCTTCTCGGAATAGCGCCAGAATAAGAGAGTGGGAACATTTTTGTCGTGATCCGGAACCTAAGCTTGATGATTATAACTACCGCTTTTTTCTGGATGATTTATCGGCTTGAAAAATTCCAACGCAGTAAGGTGATGAGCACTGTGCTAAACAACCCACCGGCAAAATAGTCACACAATGGACTGGCAAAGCTTTCAAACCGGCTGCTGTAGCCTGGATTTAGAGACCAACGAAAACGGCGAGATCTTTGCGATAGGCGCGGTCTTTAACGACCTTACCTTCCAGCGCAAAGCCCCGTTCAACGTCCAAAAAACGCTGGCCGAGTTTGACGATTTCGCCCGTGATGCTATTTACCTGTTAGGCCATAACATCCTTGAGCATGATCTTCCGGTTTGCCGGGCTATCTCTTCGCAGTTGAAATTCCTGAACAAGCCGGTAGTCGATACTTTATTGCTGTCGCCGCTGGCGTTTCCTGAAAATCCCTATCACCGGCTGGTTAAAGACTACAAGTTGGTGCGCGATAGTTTGAACGATCCGTTGGCGGATGCGCGTCTTGCAGTGTCGCTGTTCCATGATCAATGGGAGGCTTTGCAACAGCAACAGGCTGAGGACGGGTTGCTGGATTTTTATCATTATGCTTTTTCCTGTGATCCGCAGTTTGCGGGCGTGCAGCGGGCGTTGTCGGCAATGGGCGCGAAAACTGTCGATGAGCTTGGGGCGTTTGATTTATTCGGGCGCTTAACGCTGGATAAAGCTTGTAATACGGCTATTCGGCAAATGGCGAATAAATTCGCCCCTACAACGGCTTTAGCCTATTGTCTCGCATGGCTTCGGGTGGCGGGCGGCAATTCGGTGTTGCCGCCGTGGGTGCGCTTGCGTTTTGACGATGTCGCGCCGACGCTGAACCGGCTAAGGGATATTCCCTGCAATGATCCGGCTTGCTCGTATTGCGCGCAAATGCATAATCCGGTTATCTGGCTGGAACGCTATTTCGGTTTTGCCGGGTTCAGGTCGGAACCGGCTGCGGCTGATGGCGGCAGTTTGCAGGAACGGATCGTCAAGGCCGCGATGTGCGGAAAACCGCTGTTTGCGATATTGCCGACCGGCGGCGGCAAGTCGCTGTGTTTTCAGCTTCCGGCTCTGGTGCGCTATCAACGGCGCGGCGTATTAACCATCGTGGTGTCGCCGTTGCAGGCCTTGATGAAAGACCAGGTGGATAATCTGCGCAATAAAACCGGCGCGCCGAATGCGGCCGCTTTATACGGCATGCTGACCGCGCCGGAGCGCGGCGAGGTATTGCAGGGCATACAAAACGG
Source organism: Methylobacter sp. (assembly GCF_036845245.1). NCBI lineage: Bacteria > Pseudomonadati > Pseudomonadota > Gammaproteobacteria > Methylococcales > Methylococcaceae > Methylobacter > Methylobacter sp. The sequence goes on along the minus strand of NZ_DAIUEH010000050.1, from coordinate 29,832 downwards.
CGATATTGCGTTGCTCTATGTGTCGCCGGAACAACTGCGCAACTTAAGTTTCCAAAAAGCCATTGAACAGCGGGAGATCGGTTGCTGGGTATTCGACGAGGCGCATTGCTTGTCCAAATGGGGCCATGATTTCAGGCCGGATTATCTGTATGCGGCGCGGTTTATCAAGGAGTTCGCGCTGCGGCAAAAAGCCGTGTTGCCGCCGGTGCAGTGCTTTACCGCGACCGCGAAGCAGGACGTTAAAGATGAAATCATCGATTATTTCAAGGCTGAGTTAGCGCAGGACTTAGCCTTCTTTCCAAGCAGCGTGGAAAGGGACAAACTGCATTTTGAAGTGCAGACCGTCAACGGCGCGGACAAGTATCCGCGTATCAACAGCCTGTTGACCGAGCGCTTGGCCCCGGAGGCCGACGGCGGCAGCGCGATTATTTATTGTTCGACGCGCAAAAACACCGAGGAAATTGCCGAGTATTTGCAGCAACAAGGCTGGCAGGTCGAAGCCTTCCATGCAGGCAAGGATACCGCCGAGAAAAAGCACATCCAGGAAAACTTCGTGACCGGCGCCACGCGCATCATCACCGCAACCAATGCATTCGGCATGGGCATCGACAAGGACGACGTGCGTCTGGTTATTCACGCGGACATTCCCGGTTCGATCGAAAATTATCTCCAGGAAGCGGGCCGCGCCGGGCGCGACCAAAAAGACGCGGAATGCGTGTTGCTGTTCGATGAAAACGACATCGAGACCCAGTTTAAATTGTCGGCCTCGTCGCAAATCAACCAGCGCGATATTGCGCAGATTTTAAGAGGGCTGCGCAAAAGCAAAAAAGACAAATCCGGCAATGTGGTGTTGACGACCGGCGAACTGCTGATGGATGACGCTGTGCAAACCTCTTTCGATAATGAAGATCATGCCGCCGACACCAAAGTCAAAATGGCGGTATCGTGGCTGGAGTGCGGCGGCTTCATCAAGCGCAACGAAAACCTTACCCAGGTGTTTCAAGGCCGTCCGCTGGTCAAGAATATCGACGAAGCCAAAAGCAAAGTCGAGAAACTGGGCTTGTCGCAACGCCAGCAACAGCGCTGGCTGGCGATACTGGAAGCATTGTTCAACGCGGAAAGCGACGAGGGTTTTAGCGCCGACGAGCTGGCTTTGCTTGGCGCTTTTAGCGCTGACGAAGACGACAAGAAAACCGGCAAGACCGACCAAACCGCCAGCCAACAGGTGATCAGGACCTTATACGACATGGCCAAGGCGGGACTGATTCAAAAGAGCCTGTTGTTGACCGCGTTCGTCCGTTACAAGGTCGGCAACTCATCTGTCGCCACACTGGAAAAAGTATGCGCTTTGGAGCGGGCTATGCTCAAAGCGATGCAAGAGCAAGCGCCCGATGCCGACAGCGGGCAATGGCAAACCTTATCGCTACGCCACCTGAATCAAAGCCTGCTCAACGACGGCCATGACAACAGCAATCCAGAGATATTGCGCTTGTTGCTCGGTAGCCTGGCTAAAGACGGTAAAGGCCTGGCCGGGAAAAAAGGCAGCCTGACGCTTCGGCACAAAGGACTGGATCAGTATGCGGTCAAGCTCAACCGGGGCTGGGCGGCGCTGAATGCGACGGCAGAGATACGGCAGTCAGTAGCCAAAGTCGTCTTGGACGGCATCATGCAGCGTATTCCCGACCATGCCAAACCGTCCGGCGATTTGCTGGTCGAGTTTTCCGCGGAAGATTTACTGACGGTGTTGAACCAGGATTTGGTTGCGTCGTCGGAAGTCAAAGACCCGCTGGCCGCTGTCGAACGCGCGTTGAATTTTCTGCATGAACAAAAAATCATCACCCTGCAAAAAGGCTTGGCGGTATTTCGCCAAGCGATGACCATAGCAGTGTTGCCCGAAGCCAAAGGCCGCAAATACAACAAAGGCGACTTTGAGCCTTTGTCGCAGCATTACAGCGAACGCATTTTCCAGGTGCATGTGATCAACGAATACGCCAAATACGGGCTGGACAAAATCAGCCATGCGCTGGCGTTTGTGGTCGCCTATTTCTCAAGCGATAAAACCGAGTTCGTGAAACGCTATTTTTCCGATCGCAAAGATATACTGGAGCGCGCCACCAGCCAGCAATCGTTCCAGCGCATCGTCAACGATCTGAACAATCCCGAACAAATAGCGCTGGTCGCGAGTGATGAAAGCGACAATTTATTGATCCTGGCAGGGCCGGGCTCCGGTAAAACCCGCGTGGTCGTGCATCGCTGCGCTTATTTGTTGCGCGTCAAACGCGTTCCTGCCCGAGGGATTCTGGTGCTGTGTTTTAACCGCAATGCGGTGAGCCAATTACGGCGGCGCTTGTTGGATCTGGTCGGCGACGATGCCAGGGGAGTGACCATCCAGACTTATCACGGTTTGAGCCTGCGCCTGACCGGCCACGCGATAGCAAGCCAAAGAGACGACAACCGGCAGTTTGCCGAGATTATCAACGAAGCGACCGCATTATTGCGCGGCGACAAGCCGTTGCTGGGCGTCGATGCGGACGAAACGAGGGAACGATTATTGGCCGGTTACCGCTATATCCTGGTCGATGAATACCAGGACATTGACGCCGAGCAGTACCAGTTGATTTCAGCCATTGCCGGGCGCACTCAGGACGAGGAGCGTAAACTGGGCATTCTGGCAGTGGGCGACGACGACCAGAATATCTACCAGTTTCGCGGCGCGAATATCGGCTTTATCCGCCAGTTTAAAGACGATTACCAAGCCAGGGTGCATTATCTGGTGGAGAATTACCGTTCCAGCGCGCACATCATCGCCGCGTCCAACCAGCTGATCCAACATAATCAGGACCGAATGAAACAGCAGCAGCCGATCCGCATCAACCGGGGCAGAAAAAACCTGGATGCCGGAGGCCGCTGGCAAAAACTCGATCCGGTCGGCAAAGGTCGGGTGCAGCAACTGATCACCGCAGATGAATACAGCCAAGCGGTTGCTGTGGTCGATGAATTGTTGCGCTTGCGTCAACTCGACAGCCAACTGGATTGGTCGCAATGCGCGGTGTTGGCAAGCGCATGGCGCTTGCTCGATCCGGTCAGAACTCTGCTGGAGCGGCACGACATTCCGGTCAGCATTATGCTGCCTGCCGATAAGCAACCGCCGCTGTCCCGGATCAGAGAAAATGCCGATTTGCTAAATGCGATCAAACAATCGCATAAACCCTTAAGCAAGGCTGGAGACTGGCTGAGCCATCTGGACGACATTTATGGCAATGAATTGGGCGACATCTGGCTGAACCAGCTTAAAAGCGTGTTGCAGGATTGGCAGGACGAAACCGATAACGGCGAGGTGAGTAACCTGCAAACGCTGGAATTCCTTTATGAAGTGCTGGCCGAGCAACGCCGCGAGCGCTGTCTGGGGCAGGGCGTATTTCTCAGCACCGTGCATTCGGTAAAAGGCATGGAATTTGTGCATTTAGCGATCATCGACGGCGGCTGGACAGCGCCTGCCACCGAAGAGCAACGACGCTTGTTTTATGTCGCGATGACGCGCGCCAAAGAAACCTTATGTTTAATGCAGCGGCAAGATCAACGTAATCCGTTTTTGGCCGAAATAACCGGCGATCATTTATTATCACGAACCGTTAGTCCGCCGCTGCAAAGTCAAGTGATCGGCAAGCAGTATGCCATTTTGGGCATGAAAGATATTGATCTGGGTTATGCCGGACGTTTTACCATATCTCATCCGATTCATCAGCATCTTGCCCGGTTGAACACTGGTTCACGGCTTAGCCTTGAACATAGCAACGGCAAGGTGGTGTTAAAAGATGACAGCATGATAGTCGCCCAGCTATCGAAACAGGGCGCTCAGTCTTGGTCGGCTAAAATCAATGCTGTTGAATCGGTGACGGTATTAGCCATGATCATGCGTTATCGAAGCGACAGTGATGAGGCCTATCAGACGCTGTGTAAAGCCGAGCAGTGGGAGCTGCCGCTGGTTGAGATTGTTTTTGATAGGTAAAAGTGCTCGCGTCCATAGTGTTCACTTATGCCGCTTACAGTTCAAAGTATTCAAAAATGAAAATGGGCGTCAATCCGACGCCCACTGACATATCTTATAATTCCAGTCCGGATGTAGAATCCGGCTGGAATTGCCTTTGAATGTTGCAGTCATTTCCGGCTCTTTAGTGACCGTTAAAGTCAATGTTGGCTTCCAGCGTTCAATTTCTATCGCGGCTAGGTGTTGGCCCAATAAAGTCATGATTCATGATAGCCGGAACCCATTGGCCGCATTATCTGAACTATATGCCCATTTTCGATGTAATGACCACGTCGAAATTACAGCTGACATCATCAGGATAAGCCGTATCAGTTGTATAAGTAAGCGGATAAAGCTAATCGCGACGTCCTTGAAAAGGAATATATATGTCGGCATTCTGATTCATTCAAAAGGCGATCTTGCTTTTGTTCAGTAAAGCACATTCAACGGTTAATGAATTCGATCTTCAAAATCATGGAGCCGTCGTTCCGCTTCATCTTTTTCAATTCCATAACGTTCCTGGAGCTTACCTAACAATACATCCCGCTTGCCTGCAATTTGATCGATCTCGTCATCAGTCAAATCGCCCCAGGCTTCTTTTACTTTGCCTTTAAACTGTTTCCAGTTGCCTTCTATTTGATCCCAAGCCATGTCTATTCTCCTTACAGTGTATTAAAGAATAAAAATTCCCATTACAGGAAACCCAGTTTAGGGACGAACACTTGTATGTTTCGCCGTAAACTTGAAAATAAGATAACCTCAAGGTCGGCAGAGATCTGTACGTTGCCGTACATAACTTTAATACAACGTGTAAGGGTTTAATTTATGCGATGTAACAGTGACTTGAAGCGGGCTGTTCGCGTTCTGACAAAAAAATGCAGGCTCACATCGCTATCGATTATCGACGATACCGCGGCCATCGCAGCTAACTGAACTTAGCGATGACTACGTAATATCAGCTAGTAAAATCGGTCATTACGGGGTTGATTCGATATAATGCTATCGTGCAGAAAAATAATGCTTTTTGAGGGGGAGACAATGACTGATAAGAATAATGAAAAACACAAGATAGTGATTGTTGGCGGGGGTGCGGCGGGTCTTGAGCTTGCTACCAGTTTGGGTAAAAAATTGGGTAAAAAAGGATTGGCCGAGGTTATGCTGCTGGACGCTTCGCCGACGCATATCTGGAAGCCGTTGCTGCATGAGGTCGCTGCGGGTACGTTGGATGAATCCGAGCAGATTGAATATCTGGCCCAGGCGCACAGGAATCATTTCCGCTTCAGGCTAGGTAAGATGGAGGGTTTGGACCGGCAGAAAAAGGAAATTTATGTCAGTCCGACGCTGAGCGATAGCGGCGAAGAATTAATCCCCAGACGCACGTTCAGTTACGATACGTTGGTGATGTCGGTCGGCAGTATCAGTAATACTTTTAATATCAAGGGCGTAGCGGAACACTGTCTGTTTCTGGATACGACCGCACAGGCGTTCAAGTTTCAAAAGCAGCTGGTTGAATCGTATATTAAAAGCCATGCAGGTAAAGCCGCCGATAAGACCTTGTCTATCGTTATTATCGGCGCGGGAGCCACCGGCGTCGAATTGTCGGCGCAATTGCACGAGGTCACCGATCTGTTGGCGGTTTACGGCCTGGGTGAATCCAGCGATGTAAAATTGACTATTATTGAAGCGGCTAATCAATTGTTGCCCGCATTACCCGGCAAATTGGCCCTTGCGACGCAACAACAACTGGTCAAGCTGGGTATCGACCTTAAGCTGGGGCGCAGGGTGATCGAAGTAACGAAGGAAGGCGTTCATACCCACGATGGCGAGATGATACCGGCGGATCTTAAAGTCTGGTCGGCGGGCATAAAGGCGCCGGATTGGATGCAGGATTTGGACGGCCTGGAAGTTAACAGAATCAATCAATTGGTGGTCGATGAAACGTTGAAGACCAGTGATGATGACATTTTTGCGCTAGGCGATTGCGCGGCCTGTCCATGGCCTGGACATGACAGCAATGTGCCGCCGCGAGCGCAGGCCGCGCATCAGCAGGCATCGACTTTAAGCAAGTCGATAGTCAATAAGTTACAGGGCGGTAGTCCGGTGAAATATGTTTATCTGGATTACGGTTCGCTGGTTGCGCTTGGCAAATATACGACGGTCGGCAATCTGATGGGCAATTTGATGGGATCGGTCAGTATCGGGGGATTTATTGCCAGAGTGGTTTATCTGTCCTTGTATAAAATGCATCAGGTGGCTGTACACGGTTATTTCAGGACGGCGATGTTGACGCTGTCCAATCTGTTCAGACGTAGCGCTCATGCAACGATAAAAATGCATTAGAATTTTTTACGTACCTACGCCTGCGTAGTTATTTTTTTATAATTATTTACCAAGATCAAAAACATGTTTGAAATTGAATACGAATTCCGCGAAGAAGACTTAATCCATTTTAATGAAATACAGTTCATGAGGAACGAGGAAATACAGAACAATATAAGAAAAAATCGCTGGATAGTGCCGGGCATCATGGGGCTTATCGGCTCGTTTTATTATTTTTATTATGGCGATATAAAGTCGTCGGGATACGTCATTGCTATTGCGATGCTCTGGGCGCTGTTCTCGCCAAAAATAATGATGCTGGATTTGCGCAGGCAAATACTTAAAAGCTATACCCCTAAAGAAAAGATCAATATGTTCGGCTCTTATACGCTAACCATAGATCCTGCCAATCCCAATTACCTGTTGGAAAAATCGCCCAGCGGCAAACATAAAATGGCTTGGAGCGAGCTGGTCAGGGTGGAGTACGGCAAACGCTATGTTTATATTTATATTAGTTTGAATACCGCATTGGTTATTCCGGTGGAAACGGTCAAAAAAGGCAATCTTGAGCAGTTTGCCGAGCAGGCGGAGAAAATGATTGAGCGCTTTGCTTAAAAAGCTTTCTCCTCGGCGGGAGAAGGAAAGTCAGTCTTAATTCCCCATGGCCTGGAAAGACATTACTTATCCTACAACGTTATTTAAGATTTTTCTTACCGGTTAAAAAGCACTAAGAGGTATCCATGATTACGTCAATATATGCATCGCTCTCAGCCTTATTAATAGTGAGACTTTCTCTTGCGGTAATAAAACTGCGTAGAAAAAATCGGGTCAGTGTCGGCGACGGCGGAAACGAAGAGCTGCATTTGGCAATTCGCGCTCATTCAAACGCATTGGAATATATCCCGATAACACTCATGCTGTTATTAACGTTGGAATTAGATGGGGCGCCGAAAATACTGATCCATATACTTGGCGTCACGTTGTTAATTGGACGGATACTTCATGCGATGGGGCTTCCCGCAAAGGACTTTAAGAAAAGAGTATTGGGCATGCAGATAACTATTTATCTGTTAATCGGCTTGGCGATACTGAATATATTATTTTTTGCGTTTCCTGGATCGCTCAAACTTTAACAATATGGACTACGAAAAGCTGATATACACTTTGGCCTCCATTTTTGCAGGCTGGTCTCTGGCTCAAGTTACTGGTGTTATTAAGGATTTTCTGTGCAAGAAGAAGATTCAAAAATGTCTAATCGAAGAACTTGAAGAATTGCAAACTGAACTGAATAGGACACTAATAATTTATTCTCGTCAGCTACAAATATATTCTTTGCAATGTATAGATAATGGTTGTGCCACGCCATTATCAAACCATATCTTCAAAAACTACTATAAAGACGTTGTGCAAGTTTTAAACAAGAATCAAAGAATATCTTTCCAACTAATCCACACATTAATTGAGAACATCAATATCCGTATCAAAGAGCTAGACAAAGTAACAGGTGATCTACAAAAAAAGCACGTCCTTGAAGGAGAAGGTAGTATTAGTAACGCAGAATGTAAATCATGGGGAGAAGCGATAAAAGTTGAGTTTCACAATGTGTCTATGGCTATATGGCATATAAAATTTCATTTGGATAACCCAAAGTCACCAGATTTATCGCCTTACACAAAAGAACATGAGCAATATCTCCAATATTTGGAAAGTGTGTATAAGAATGTACAAAAAATAATGGAAGAAGCTAAGAATCTGAATAAGAAAGATTTTGAGAGAATTTATAACCCAAATAATTTTGCGAAATAATCTCTATAAAATTGAATGGGATGATCATTCGTAAATTTTGTCCAAGAAGCTTTATTTTGAACCTTTCGCCTTGAGCACCTTACTTTTTTACTTGAAATGCTAAATTTTAGAAATATAACCCTCCGTCGCGGTGCGCGGGTGCTGTTTGCCAACTCTTCATTCACTATTCACAAAGGTCAAAAAGTAGGTTTTACCGGCGCAAACGGCGCGGGCAAGTCCAGTTTTTTTGCGCTGGTTAGAGATGAGCTGCACTTGGATGAGGGCGATTTCTCAATGCCGCCTGGGCTTGAAATCGCTCACGTTGCCCAGGAAACGCCTGCCGTTGACTGTTCCGCGATTGATTACGTCATTGACGGGGATCAGCAATTACGACGCTTGCAAGAGCAGTTGCTTGCCGCCGAACAGGCCGATGATGGTTTGAAACAGGCCGAATTGCATGCCGTTATGGATACCATCGGCGGTTATACCGCACAGGCCAGAGCTTCGCGGTTAATGAACGGCTTGGGTTTTACCGCCGACCAGGAAAACAATGCGGTCAATTCGTTTTCCGGCGGTTGGCGGATGCGGCTTAATCTGGCTCAAGCCTTGATGTGCCGCTCGGACGTATTATTGCTCGATGAACCGACCAACCACCTGGATTTGGATGCGGTGATCTGGTTGCAGGACTGGTTGTGCAAGTATCCGGGCACCTTGTTGTTGATTTCTCATGACCGGGATTTCCTGGATACCATTACCGATCATATCGTGCACATTGAGCAAAATAAGGCCGAAATTTATACCGGCAATTACTCGGCCTTTGAACGGATGCGCGCCGAAAAACTGGCGCAACAACAATCATCTTATTTAAAGCAGCAACGCGAAATTGCTCATATGCAGAGCTTTGTCGACCGCTTTAAGGCGCAAGCGACTAAAGCGAGACAAGCGCAGAGCCGGATCAAAGCTCTGGAGCGCATGGAGTTGATTGCGCAGGCGCATGTCGATTCACCGTTCGATTTTTGCTTCGCCAAACCGGGGAAAATGCCTAATCCGTTGTTAACGCTGGATAAGGTTGATATCGGCTATGGGCAAACCTGCGTCATTAAACAGGCGGGATTGTCGATATCGCCGGGCGATCGTATCGGTTTGCTCGGGCCGAATGGCGCCGGTAAGTCCAGCTTGATTAAAGTGCTGGCAGGCGATATGCAGCCGTTATCAGGCAATAGGAACGAAGCGGAAGCGTTAAAAATCGGCTATTTTGCCCAGCATCAACTGGAACAGTTACGCATTGATGAAAGTCCTTTGTGGCACTTGCAGCAGTTGGACAAGCAGGCGACCGAGAAGGATTTACGCAATTTTCTGGGCGGCTTCGATTTTTGTGGCGACAAGGTTCTGGAAGCCGTTAAACCCTTTTCCGGCGGCGAAAAAGCGCGGCTGGTATTGGCGCTGCTGGTTTATCAAAATCCGAACCTGTTGCTGCTGGATGAGCCGACCAACCATTTAGACCTGGAAATGCGTCATGCCCTGAGTGTGGCCTTGCAGGACTATGAAGGCGCTATAGTCGTCGTTTCGCATGACCGGCATTTATTGCGCTCGGTGACTGATCAGTTATTATTGGTGTCAGGCGGCAAGGTACAGCCTTTCGATGGCGATCTTGACGATTACCGCGTGTGGCTGACGGAGCAGAAAAAAGGCGAAGAAAAAACCGTTGTTGACAGTACGCAGACAGTATCGCGGAAAGATCAAAGAAAGTTGGATGCGGAACGCAGACAAAAACATAAGCCTTTATTTGACGCCCTGAAAAAAGCTGAAATCGCTGTTGAAAAATATCATAATGAGCAGCGGCAATTGGAGCACCAACTGGCCGATCCTGCCATTTATGCGGAATCGGAAAAGGAGCAATTAAAAAAGCTGATGGAACGCAAAGTAAAAGTCGATAAAGCGCTGGATGACGCAGAAGCGGCCTGGATGGAAGCTGAGGAAGAGATTGAGGCGGTCAAAAATAATGAAATGTAAGCGTGGCAGTGACCGGAACAGCTAGCGTTATGATCGAAGGCGGATGCATACAGGAATAATCATGTTTGAAGTCATAACGCTATTATTTGATATTTGCCTGTTTAAAAAAGGCCCGCAGGATTTACCGCCTTCCATAGGGTTGGTGAGGCTGTTGGTAGTTATTGATATTATCATCAGTTTTTTAATGATAAGTATCAATGCGGGCTGGCTTAACGCACTGTTACAGGCTATTGTCGGGGCTTTGTTGATCGTCGGATTTAGCTGGTTAATGTTATACGTAGATCGAAAACCGGAGCGATTTTATCAAACGGGCGCTGCCTTATTGGGCACTGATGCGTTGATTAGTTTTCTTGCCCTGCCGGGAATGGCCTCAATGATGATCGGAAGAGGTTCTTTACTGGCATTTACTATAACGATAATTTTAATGATTTGGCATTGGGCGGTTACCGGGCATATTTTTCGCAATGCGCTGGGACAAACCTGGACTTTTAGTTTAGGCTTGGCGTTTTTATACATACTGGGATCTTATCAGGTGGTGGCTTTACTATTTCCTGACGTTGCCGGTGCTAAATAGGAGACATCATGGAAAACTATAAACATATATTACTGGCGGCCGACTTTTCCGAGCACGGCGACACCGTTGCCGACAGAGCGAAGGATTTAGCCGAAAAATATCAGGCCAAACTGAGTATTGTGCATGTGATGGATAATCTGATGATTACCGATGCGGCTTATGGATCGACTATTCCTTTCGATCTCGATTTAACTGCCGAGTTAATGGCGGCGGCAAAAAAGAGACTGGCGAATTTGGCGGATAAACTAAATATTGCCGAAGACTGTCGTTGGATGGAAACAGGAAGCCCTAAATTGGAAATAATCAGGGTTGCTGAAGAAACCGAGGTTGACTTAATCGTAGTCGGCTCCCATGGTCGGCACGGATTCGCCTTGTTGCTGGGGTCGACTGCAAACGGAGTGCTGCATCATGCGCAGTGTGATGTTTTAGCCGTACGTTTGCATGACGAATGATGTTGGTATTGTAGTGTCCACAGGGTACTTGTGACCCGGGCGGTTATAAATGGCGGCCGATGGGGCGTCCTAATTTTAAAGGTAGATAGTAAATGATTGGAGAGATTGAAAGTTATGATCCCGACACGCAAACCGGGGTGATAAAAACTGAGGGAGCGTTGTTTACGTTTCATTTAGATGATTGGATTGCGGACGTGCCGCCGGATGTAGGCGATGACGTTAATTTTGATGTTCATGAAACAATTGCGAGCAACATTAATCTGGTCGGCGCGTATTTGGAGCCACCTAAAGCTGTTAAATATAAATACCTGTCTGCTGTGCTGGCGTTATTTTTGGGTTGGACCGGGGCACATCGCTTCTATCTGGGCTTTTACAAGTTGGGCTTTATTCAGTTAACACTGACGGTGATACTTTACGTAACCGGTCTGCCCGGGTTTGCTGCGCTCTGGGGCTTTGTAGAGGGCGTTCTGCTTTTTGGCGGGCAGATCCATCAAGATGCCAAAGGTCGTCCTTTAAAATAGTTTTTAAAACAGCAAGGCAAAAAAAAGCCCTTGTGAGTTATCACAAGGGCTTTTTTAAAACCGTTTATTCCTTATTTGGAATAAACATTAGCAGCAGTTAAGCCTTTTGGACCTGATTCGATATCAAAAGTGACTGTTTCGCCTTCAGTCAGAGTTTTAAACCCTTCGCCCTGAATAACTGAATGATGAACAAAAACATCTTCGCCGCCATCAGCAGGTGCAATAAAACCAAAACCCTTCGTGTTGTTAAACCACTTTACAGTGCCTGTTGCCATTTTGAAACTCCTAAAATAAAAACTTACGGTTAACACAGAACTACAACATTGATAACCGGACAACCTAACAATTTAGGAATCCCTTAACTCAACATCTGTTTTCTGACTTGGGGTATTGTACTGTTTTTTTTATGATATTGTCATTAGCAGATTGTATAAAAAGCCGACCACCGGTAAAGAGTTGGAGCAGGGTAGTTTGTTATATAGAGAAGGGAGGAAAGTGCCGCATCGATACGCTGATAACACTGCGAGGGATGGAGAAAAAACTGGGTAAAAAGAGCCCTTGGCTTATTTAACCAATATAGGCCTTCGTTGCCTCCAGAATGCTATTCATCTTCTTGCTGTTCAATTTGATTCAGCTGGGCTTTTATTTCGGTGCCATCGGATGTTTGATAGTCGTTGTCGGGTACAAAAAGCCGGGAGCATAACAAACCTAGCTCAAACAACATCCACATCGGTACTGCCAATAATGTTTGAGAGATAGCGTCGGGAGGCGTTAAAACCGCTCCGACGATAAACGCGCCGACGATGACATAAGGACGTTTGTCGGCGAGGTCGGCGGGGCTTACCATACCGGTCCAGACCAAGACGATAGTGAAGATCGGTACTTCAAAGCAAATGCCAAACGCAAAAAACATCGCCAAAACAAAATCAAGATACTTGGCAATATCGGTCATTACTGCTACGCCAGCAGGTGCGGCGGCTGTCAAGAAGCCGAAAACCAGCGGGAAAACCACGAAATAAGCAAAGGCTACCCCCATATAAAACAACAGGGTGCTGGCAACCAGCAGCGGCAAAATCATGCGCCGCTCCTTCTTATATAAGCCTGGAGCTACAAATGCCCAGAACTGATAAAGAATAAAAGGGACTGAAATAAATATCGAAACAATCAGAACGAGCTTAAACGGCGTGAAAAAGGGGGAGGCCACATCAATAGCAATCATCGTGCTGTTTTTCGGCATGTGCTGTAGCAACGGGCCAGCCAAGAGACTGTAAATCTCATTGGCGTATGAAGCCAGGCCCAAAAATACAACTAATACGCATAAAACCGCTCGCAATACGCGGTTACGCAACTCAATCAGATGACTGATAAAAGATTGCTCTCCGGCCTCGTTATAATTATTTTGACTCATGCTGCTCGGCTTTATCTATAGGTAGTTGCTCTTTGTTTGGCTCTGGTTCGGCAACCGCTGCATTCAAGTCATCGTCCTGTGTTCTTGAAGTCGTGGATAACGGGTCAATCGTGGATTTGAGCGTATCGGAGGTTTCATCGAGTATTTGCTGAACCTCTTGTAAGCCGGACTGCTCTTTAAATATTTGCCGCATTTCTTCGGCTTGCAGCTCCAGCTTGATTTCTTCTTTGACGGAAGCCACCATGTTGCGTGTTTTACCGAGCCAAAATCCCGCCAGCCTTGCTACTTTGGGCAATCTTTCAGGGCCTATCACCAATAAGCTGACCAAGCCGATCAGGCACAGTTCAGAAAATCCTACATCAAACATAAATGTTAATTTTCACCGGTTTTTTTGGAAGTGACTTCACCTTCAATGGTTTCATCTTTATCTGCGACAGGTTTGTCTTCTTCCCCGTCTTTCATCGCGGTGCGAAAGCCTTTGATGGCTCCACCCAGGTCAGCGCCAATATTGCGTAGACGCTTGGTGCCGAAAACAACGATGACGATGGCTAATACAACTAATAAGTGAGTAACGCTAAGGCCCATTTCTTACTCCAATGGAGGCGTTGCGATTGCAATGCCGTATTTGCTGGAGACCTTGCACTGCAAGATCTTTACTTGTTACGTTGCGCCTTTTCTTCCAGGCCGGACAAACCGAAACGACGTTGCAGTTCCTGCAATACATCATCCGGTCCCAGCCCTTGGTCGGCCAGCAACACCATGCAATGAAACCACAAATCGGCAGTTTCATAAATAATCTGTTTTTTATCGCCGTCTTTGGCGGCGATGACGGTTTCCGTGGCTTCTTCGCCGATTTTTTTCAGTATGCTGTCCAGTCCTTTGGCATACAGGCTTGCGACATAAGATTTATCGGCCGATTCTAATTTACGCTGTTCCAGAATTTGCGCCAGTTGGTTTAATACATCGCTCATGATTTTCTATAAATAGTTTCAGGATCTTTTAAAACCGGCTCGATGCTTTGCCATTGCCCATCCACCAAACTACGGTAAAAGCAGCTTTCCCGGCCGGTATGGCAGGCAATGCCGCCTTCCTGTTCGACTTGTAGCAGAATAACATCTTCATCGCAATCCAGAAATATACCTATAACTTTCTGCCTGTGCCCGGATTCTTCACCTTTACGCCATAATCTTCCGCGTGACCTTGACCAATAAACGGCATAACCTTCCGCAACTGTTAAATCCAAGGACTCACGATTCATCCAGGCGAACATCAATATCTTTCCGGTTTCCGCCTGTTGCGCTATGACCGGTACCAGGCCATCTTCAGTCCAGCGTATTTCGTCCAACCAGCTCACAAACGCACCTCTATGCCACGTGAAGCCATGTGCTGTTTGGCCTGTTCAATGGTGTATTCGGCAAAATGAAAAATACTGGCAGCTAATACTGCATCGGCCTTGCCTTCAATAATACCGTCAGCCAAGTGATCCAGATTGCCGACGCCGCCGGACGCAATGACCGGCACCGTCACCGCCTCGCTAATGGCGCGGGTTAACGGCAAATCAAAACCTTCGCGGGTGCCGTCTCGGTCCATGCTGGTTAACAGGATTTCCCCGGCGCCGTAATCGACCATTCTTTTTGCCCAGGCAATCGCATCAATACCTGTCGGCTTGCGGCCGCCGTGGGTGAAAATTTCCCAGCGGCTGGGTTCGTCGGCTGAGCTGACTTTCTTAGCGTCTATGGCTACCACGATACATTGCGAGCCAAAACGCTCCGCCGCTTCGCGCACAAAATCCGGATTAAATACCGCCGCGCTGTTAATGCCGACTTTATCGGCACCCGCATTCAGCATGCGGCGAATGTCGTCCAGGGTTCTGATGCCTCCGCCGACCGTCAATGGGATAAAAACCTCACTGGCGACCTGTTCAACGACATGAACAATGGTGTCCCGATTGTCATGGGTGGCGGTAATATCCAGGAAAGTGATTTCATCGGCGCCTTCACGGTCATAACGCCTGGCGATTTCTACAGGGTCGCCGGCATCGCGAATATCGACAAATTTCACGCCTTTAACGACGCGGCCATTATCGACATCCAGACAGGGAATAATGCGTTTGGCTAAGCTCATGGTTATTGAAATGATTCCGCTAATTTTTCGGCCGCTTCAAAATCCAGCGTGCCTTCGTAAATTGCCCGTCCGGTGATCGCGCCCATGATGCCGTCAGCTGCAACAGCGCCCAAAGCCCTGATGTCATCCATATTGGTAATGCCGCCGGAAGCAATTACCGGAATCCGGATCGCGCGCGCCAATTTTGCGGTGGCTTCGACATTGACGCCGGACATCATGCCGTCCCTGGAAATATCGGTGTAAATAATGGCTTCGACGCCGTCTTCCTCAAAATGTCGGGCCATATCGATCACATCATGTTTGGACAGTTTGGACCAGCCGTCAATAGCCACTTTGCCGTCTTTTGCATCCAAGCCGACGATGATGCGGCGCGGATATTCCAGCGCCATATCCCTGACAAAATGCGGCTCATTAACCGCCTTGGTACCGATAATAACGTATTCCACACCGGCGTTAAGATAAGCCTGGATAGTTTCTTCATCGCGAATACCGCCGCCTATTTGTATAGGCACATTGGGGTAAGCTTCGACAATGGCATGAATAACATCGGCATTTCGTGGTTTGCCGGCAAACGCGCCATCCAGGTCAACCAAATGAATTCTTTTCGCGCCGGCGGCGACCCACTTGCCTGCTACAGCGACCGGGTCATCGGAAAAAATCGTATTATCATCCATTCGTCCCTGACGCAAACGAACACATTTTCCTTCTTTTAAATCGATTGCAGGTATTAACAACATAACTTATAAGATCCTCAGCGGCGTGTAATTATTATAGGGGCGGATTTACCCGCCCAAAGACGACATACCCAGTGGGCACAAGTGTATTCATCCTTACGCTTGCCCATCCCAATGCATAAAATTTTTCAGCAGTTGCAAGCCAACTGCCTGACTTTTTTCGGGGTGGAATTGTACGGCAAAAATATTGTCTTGTGCCAAAGCGCAGGTAAATGCATCCGGGTATCGCGTAGTCGCCGCCATGATCGTTACATCATCCGGCTGCACATAATAACTATGCACAAAATAAAAGCGGCTGTCTTGGGGAATATTTTCCCATAGCGGATGTTGTTGCAGCTGATGAACCTGATTCCAACCCATGTGCGGAATTTTGAGCGAGTTCCCGTCGCTGTCTGTCAACGATTCAGGGAAATGTACGACCTGCCCGGAAAAAATGTCCAGGCATGGGGTGCCGCCGTTTTCTTCACTATTGGTTAATAAAGCCTGCATACCCAAGCAAATGCCGAGTAAAGGCTTGGTTTTGGCAGCTTGTTGGATAACGTCAGCTAAGCCCGATTGATTGAGAGCCAGCATGCAATCCCGTATCGCACCGACACCGGGGAAAACTACCCGGTCAGCATGGAGAATCGAATCAGCATCGGAAACGCAAATAACATCGACTTCAGGCGCGGCATGTTGCAGAGCCTTTACGATTGAGTGCAGATTACCCATTCCGTAATCAATTACAGCGACAGAAGACATAAGAAATACAAGCTAAAGGTTAGAAGGTTAGAGACTGCCCTTGGTCGATGGCATTATGCCTGCCATACGCGGGTCGGCGGTAATCGCCATGCGTATGGCTCGACCCATGGCTTTAAAGATAGTTTCTGCGACATGATGGGCATTTGCGCCTTTCAGGTTGTCGATATGCAAAGTGACTCCGGCATGGTTGACAAAGCCCTGAAAAAATTCGCGGAACAAGTCCACGTCAAATCTGCCGATCATGGCTTTCGGATATTTAACTTCATAAAACAAGCCGGGACGACCGGAAAAATCAATCACGACTCGCGATAATGCTTCATCCAACGGCACGTAGGCGTGTCCGTAGCGGTAAATGCCTTTTTTGTCTTGCATGGCTTTGGTAAACGCTTGGCCTAAGGTAATGCCGATGTCTTCAACAGTGTGGTGATCATCAATATCCAAATCGCCTTTGGCTTCAATGTCCATGTCGATCAAGCCATGTCTGGCAATTTGGTCGAGCATATGCTCAAGAAAAGGTACGCCGGTGGAAAACGAGGATTTACCCGACCCATCCAGGTTAATTCTGATTTTGATTTGAGTTTCAAGCGTATTTCGCTCTACTTCCGCAGTACGTTGATCCATGTTTGCATTATTTATATTTTGGTGACTAACGGCATTCTACTATGACAAGCAAGATTTTGCAGTGTTTGTTATTCATTGTAAATCTTGGCAATGTGCAACTTACAAAATGATATCGGACGTAATTTTGAGCGTACATTATCTTAAGCTTTAGCTGGCTTTTTTTGTGGTTATTTTTTGAGACAATAACTACGTCGCCAAAATGGGAAACGGATTTTAAGAAAGTCCAAAAGGATGTTTGCCAGGGATGGAAAGAAAGGCCAGCCAAACGGCGACATTTAGTCCCAGTACACTCTGATTAAGTGTTCTGGGGCTTTTTTTTGAAATCAGCAAAGCACTTTCGCAGTGTGTGCATCTTAATATGGATAAACAGGTCCCTTGATTTTTTTCTATTAAGTGTGGCTTTTCAATAATGTGCTACTCTTCAAAGCAGGTTATCTTGCTAATTTAAAGATTGTTTCTGTTTCCGCCTACTGCTGGCGATGATGATCAAACGGCGAAAAAACGCCTGATATTCTCAATGTTTTCTATTCTCGACAGACTGTAATAATTATCCAAGGAACACGTTGTGAATGATGAGTCACCTACAGACGTACTGACTTTTAAGCTGAGCGATGAAGGCAAGTTGCTTGCAACATTTGAAGCGTGTGAATGCAAACCGCCTTTGGATGAAGCAACAATCAAAGCGGCACTGGCTAAGCAAAGCTTATCCAATCTGTTTTTATATGACAACGCGCTCTCAAATTTGCTAAAAAAGTACAGCAGTTCTACTGAGAGCTTTGTGCTGGAAATTGGTGAGCGTCGGGATGGCGGTTATAAGCTTAAAATTGACAATGACAAAATGGCGGCCAAGCTTACTCTAACCCCTCCCTACGGTGGCGCTCCAGTCACTCTGTTTCAAATTCAGCTGGCTTTGCAGGAAAAAGGAATAGTCAAAGGTATCATGACAAATGAAATCGAGGCCGCCTTAAAGGCAGGCGTCGCCACAGATCGTATCATAGCCCAAGGATTGCGCCCGGTCCGGGGTCTTGACGCACGGTTCCAAAGCCTGATACCGCAAATAAGAGAACGGAAACCCCAGGTAGATGAGCGAGGTATGGTTGATTACCGCGATCTTGGCCAGTTGATTGTCGTAAGGCCTGGCGATCCGCTGATGTGCCGCACTCCACCCACCGAAGGCAAGCAAGGATGGGACATCACCGGGCGAGTGCTTCTTCCGCAACCAGGGCAGGATGTACAGTTTGCCTCGGGACTGCAAGGTGTAGAGTTAGACCCGGAGGCGGAGCTTGACCCTGATAATAACAGTCTACTGTTGGCTGCGGTCACCGGGCAACCGAAGCTTGTCCCCCATGGCGTCATCGTGGAACCGACCCTCGACCTGCCGCTGGTGGATCTTTCAACAGGGAACATGAATTTTGACGGCACCATTAATATCAAAGGCGATGTCAAGGATGGGATGAAAATTCACGTGACTGGGGATGTGTTCGTGGGCGGAACCGTCGAAGCGGCAGAAATTGAAGCGGGTGGAAATATCGTTATAAAAGGCGGCGTGATCGGTCATAACGAACATAGCGGCGACCCAAACGAAGTGCCCACTTTTAACGCGATAATTATCAGCAAAGGCTCGATCAGTGCGCACTTTGCCGAAAATGTCTGTATGGAAGCGGGCATAGATATTGTTATTGAAGAATTCTCCATGCATAACCACCTGACCGCACTTAACCGGATATTAGTTGGGAAATCAGGCGGAAAAAAAGGCCGTATCATCGGCGGTATTGCCAGCGCATCGGTTTTGGTGAAAACAGCGATAATCGGTTCGAATGCCGGGTTTATAACCAAAATCAGAGCCGGTTTTAATCCTTATCTTCAGGCGCAGCAGGACAAGCTTAAACTTGAAATTGATGCGAACGAAAAGGAGCAGGAAGACCTTAAGAAGATTATCGCCTTTGTTATGGCGCATCCCGAAAAAGACAAAAACGGGTTGTTAAACAAGGCCCTTCATACCAAGGAAAAATTTGAAACCGATTGCGCTGAACTGCATGCTGAGCGAGTCCATCTTTTGTCGGAAATGACCCTTGCCGAGAACGTCCAGGTTATTGCGGAAGAAGCCGTGCATTGCGGCGTTGAAGTCCAGATTGGGAACTCTATCTGGAAAAATAATGAGGAGCGAGGCAAAGGCGTTTTTCAAATCGTTGACGGTGAAATTGATTTTGGAAATATCATGTTGAGTGTCAGCGGATCACGCTGAGATAGAAAAATTAATGCCTAGGCTTGATTATCGATAGCGATTGTAGAGGCTAATCTTCAGTATGCTAAAATTCCTCAGGACAAATTCACCGTGGGCAGCTTATTTCAGTTTTTGCCCGCTTTTATCGTTATGAACAAAGCTTTAAGATGAGAGGAAATTCCATGAAATTTAGTCCATGCATTGATAAATGTACTTACGAAGGAACGCATTGTGAAGGTTGCGGCCGAAGCCACAAAGAAATAGCGGAAACTAAAAAGCTGGTTATGGCGGTAGTGGATTTTGCTCAAGAGCAGGAGTATGAAAATATTGAAGAATTTGCAAACGCTATCGGTCAAAGCATACTTAAAAAACTAAAGAAATCCGCGGCGAGGAAATAATGGCGTTACGCCAAAACACTTATGATATTCACCCCTGAAATTATCGGCTATTTAGCTGCGACTCTCACTACCGCCTCATTTGTGCCTCAGGCCATATTAACGATAAAAACAAGAGACACCGAATCCCTTTCGTTAGGCATGTACAGCACCTTTACCTTGGGCGTGTTATGTTGGCTTATTTACGGAATTTATCTCGACGATAAGGCAATCATATTTGCAAACGCGATAACACTGCTGCTGGCCTCATCGATACTTTGCTTTAAAATCTACAATTTAATGTACAGAAAAAAAGCCTAAGCGAATTTATGCCGGCTGAAGAATCTCCAGCGCATTTCCATCCGGATCGCGGCAAAACAGCGCTTTGCGTCCGGATTTGCTCAAGGTGTAATTAACACCGTTTTGATCCAATACCTCCCGAACCGGTGTCAAGTCCGGCACAGTTAACGCAATATGCCGATCCCGTCCGCCATGTTCTGGGCGGCCGGTTATCGGATCGGGGTTTTCCAGTTCCAGCAAATGAATCTGCTGTGCGCCCAACTGCAACCAGGCGCCAGGAAAACCCAGATCCGGTCTGTCCGTTTGTTGCATGCCGAGCACATCGCAATAAAATGTCAGCGATACCGCGGTATCGGCAACAACGAGGCTGGCATGATGTATGGTGAAGTTAAATTTTGGCATTAGCCTAATCCCAAGTGCAGCGGCAGTGATAACAATCGCCCTGAATTACAGGTTTTTTACTTTTTCCAACACTTCTTGAGCATGACCCTCAGGTACGACGCCATACGTAACATCATCCAATATGCCTTCTTTGTTGATAATGAAAGTGGAACGAAGAATAGCCATACTTTTAACGCCATTTTTTTCGCGTTCCTGCCATACGCCGTAGCTCTCGCAGAGTTCGCCATCCACGTCGGCCAGTAAATCCACTTTCAGGCCGAATTTATTAATAAAATCAGTATGGCTGGCACAAGTATCCTTGCTCACGCCGATAACCACCGTATCGGCCTTGGCAAATTCCTCGGCAAGTTGGGTAAACTGGTTGGCTTCTATCGTGCAGCCCGGCGTGTCATCTTTGGGGTAAAAATACAACACAACATTCTTTTTTTCCAGGTAGTCGGACAAATTAACCGTTTCATTGAATTGATTTTTTGAGCTGAATAGCGGGGCTGGTTGGTATTTTTCTAACATGGGAGTCTCCTTGAGAGTTCACGGGTAGTTAAAACCTAAGACCGGAGTTTAAGCGCATCATAGTTTCCCTGCAAGCCATCCATGAAACTAAGCGGGGTAAATACGTCCAACGTAGGGCGTGCCATGCGCGCCAGAGAGGATTAAGATCGTAAAAGGCGCGCACGGCACGCCCTACTCAGTAGCACCTCCACTCATCGCAAGCATTGGCGATGAGTGGAGGTGTTAGGATAATTACGCTTTGTTCTCGCCGCCGAATAGCTCCAGCAAACGCGGCAGGAAGTTTGCCAATTCCAGCGACATAATCGAAAAATCCACATCGAACTGTTCCGCTTCAGAGCCGGTATCAATATCGGACACTTGGTCCTGAATCAAATCAAGAAACTTCAAGCGCTTAACTGCCAGGTTTTCATCGATAATGAAAGCAATACGATCAGCCCAATTCACCGCCAGCTTGATGACTTCCTTGCCGGTATCCAGGTGGTTCTTGATTTCCGGCAGACTCAGGTCATGGCGTTTGCAGCGGATAATGCCGCCTTCCTCTTCAGGTGAGCGCAGCTCACATTCGTCTTCAATGGTAATGTCGTCCGGCGCTTGATTGTTGATCAACCATTCGGTCATGACTTTGACCGGTTTTTCGATGGTATTAAGCGGGACCGCCGGTAACGAACCTAAGCATTTGCGCAAACTGCTCAGCAAATCTTCGGCTTTTTTGGCGGAAGCCGCATCGACAATTAGCCAGCCGCCCTTAGGGTCGATATAAGCGTAAGTCTTGTTCGAGAACGTGAAGGCTCTTGGCAATAGCTCAAAGATCAGCTCGTCCTTGATCGCCGTGCGTTCTTTTTTAGATAATTTACGTCCTTGCTGTTCTTCTGTTTCAAGAATCTTTTCCTGCATCATTTCATTGACGACGGACGCAGGCAGCACTCTTTCTTCTTTTTTTCCGCACAGCATTAAAAAGCCGTTCGCGCTATGCACCAGTTGTTCTGACGATTTACCCAGCGGTGAAGTCCAGCCGAAAGTAAATTCTTCATGGCTGCCGCAGGGACGAAAAGCCATTTGTTCAAGTTTTAGTTCCAGGTCTGCTGGAGCCAAAGTGAAATCTTCAGTAAGACGAAAAATGCTCAGATTTTTAAACCACATGTGCAACGAATACCTTGTAAATAAAATGACTGTGCATTATCGCAAATTTGGCAGAGTAAAAATAAAGTAAATTTTGTGCAAGTGACACAGGAGAATGTATTAAAGACGTTTTAAACATGTACACTCATGTACAGGGTCAGTACGTGCGTCAATGAACAGATTTTAGGACGCCTTATATACCAGAAAGACTGGTGCATGGGGAATGGCTCATTCTGGATGTCGGAACATTCTCGATATCAATACCTGATCAACGAAGCCCCTCACAACGTCGGCGATTTTCTCAATAATGCCTTGGCAGATTTTAAGACCGTTAACACCAGTCTTAGGCGTATTGGAGCGCATCAACTTCACCAGGCAGGACGGAGCAAAATCCCCGACAATCAAGCACGTCCAGATCATCACCCACTTCGATCTTTACCGCCGACGCGAATTCCCCGATTCTGTCGGCAAAAAAGGGGCCGAGTTCAATATAATGGCACCTACAAAATTATGGTCTCAATGTCATCTAAAATAGCCCTATAAACTATTACATTTTTTGGGGCAGAATAATAAAAGTTGGCTGCCCGAGTTCGTCCATAAACTGCCTATCGTGACTGGCAGCTTTATGACGATGAATATGGCAGAATGAAATACGGTAAAGCTTGGGCGAAAACCTTTACTTTCGTAGGATAGGCGAAAGTCAGGATGCCTAACTATGATAAAAAACATGATTCTCTGTACATGACAAATACCAAACCTTATAAACAGGTTCAATATAATTGCGATACCAAATCCAATATTTCATACTATTTGGTATCGATAAAATATTAATACTAGGAGATATTTTCTGAAACGATCCTTTTATGACTTAAATTATTCTGATTTAGAAACGGTTATAAATCAGAATAATTTAAACCACTCAGCAGCGGCAGTTCTTTTTAATTGGCATTATAAGAAAAAAGAAAATACTCAATGCATTGATCAAATTGCCAAATGTTCATTGGCCTTTTTTCAAAATAATTTCGACTTTTCTCTGCCCGAAATCGATACTGTTCATGAATCAAAAGATCGAACAGTAAAATTTCTTTTTAAACTTAAAGACAATCATAAAATTGAAACCGTCCTTATTCCGTTTAATAATAAATATTCTATCTGCCTTTCATCTCAGGTTGGCTGTGCAATGAATTGTTCATTTTGTTTTACCGGAGAACAAGGGCTTAAAAGGAATTTGACGACAAGTGAAATTGTCGGCCAGTTTCTACAGGCTTGGCGCTGGTTAGCGAAAAATAGACCTGGAGAAGAGCGGATTTTAAATATTGTTTTTATGGGGCAAGGCGAACCTTTACATAATTTTGATGCCGTCAAAAAAGCCTGTGAAATATTTTTATCACAACACGGCACTTCAATTGGTGTCCAAAAAATTACCATTTCAACGGCGGGTTATATTCCTGGGCTTAAAAGATGGAGCCAGGAAATTCCTGGAGTGAATCTTGCGTTATCTCTTCATTCACCCTTTAAAGAAAAAAGAAATGAACTTATTCCGATTAA
The DNA here is from genome assembly GCF_036845245.1 of Methylobacter sp. NCBI lineage: Bacteria > Pseudomonadati > Pseudomonadota > Gammaproteobacteria > Methylococcales > Methylococcaceae > Methylobacter > Methylobacter sp. Next base: position 6,036 of record NZ_DAIUEH010000050.1, on the reverse strand, counting down.
TAAAAAATATCCGCTAGATGAGGTATTAGCATATATTGATAAGATACCTTTAAATAAAAAGCAATTTATTACTTATGAATATATTCTGATAAAAGATTTTAATGATTCTCCCGATGATGCTAAAAAATTGGGAACGATACTGTCTGGTAAAAGGGCTTATATCAACTTAATTCCTTTTAACTCATTCCCAGGATCACATTACAATCATCCGGATTTGGATAAAATCGAAAAGTTTAAAGAAGTTTTAGATACTTTTAAAATCCCGACTTTAATAAGAAGTGCTAAAGGCGATGATGTATTGGCAGCCTGTGGTCAACTCAATTCTAAAAATTAAATAGCCATCAAGTGCCAGTGAATGGGGTCGGAGTAAGTCGACAATATTTTTCATAAAAAAATACATAAAAAATTTCGTCAGGATAGCACTATGACAGCTACGCGGACCAGCCATACACACCCTATTCAGATCGCAGAAGTACGTGCGAGCCCCTCGCATGGACGGATCGGGATTACCTTCTGCCCAGGCAAGCACGACCATTTTGCTTACACGGGTGCTTGGGAACGCGACCTCGGAATCGATTTGGATGTTATCGCTACATGGGGCGCAAAGCTGGTGCTGACACTGGTCGAACCCGCAGAGCTCAAAGCTCTCAAGGTGCCTCAGCTCGGGCATGAAATTCGCAGACGCGGCATTGAGTGGCTCCATTTGCCCATTGCCGACTTTTCCGTTCCTACCCAGGCTTTCGAACAGCAGTGGGCCACGCAAGGCCGCGAGATCCGTGAGATGTTGCGCAATGGCGATGATTTGCTCGTGCATTGCAAAGGCGGCCTGGGCCGGGCGGGCATGATTGCGGCGCGGCTACTGGTGGAATTAGGTATGGATCCCGAACAGGCGATCCATACCGTTCGTCGCGTGCGCAAGGGCGCCATCGAAACGCCTGCACAACTGGCATTAGTGCGTCGAACTAAGCTCATTCCCTGAGCGGGAGCGTAGAGATGAGCGCCGAAATGCCTCCGATTGATACCACCACGATGCAGCGGGTTGGCGGACAATTGGGCACCAACCCTGCGGGCATTTTTCAGGCCGACAACGGGCAACGCTACTACGTGAAGACGCTGGAATCTCCTGCGCATGCACGCAATGAGATGATCGCAGTCAAGCTCTACCAACTGGCCGGCGCTCCGACTCTGACCTATGTGAACACGAACACGCCCGACCAAATTGCGACTGAGTGGGTCGAACTCGATAAAAAGAGCATTGCACATCTCAGTCAAAGCGAACGCAAACAGGCGCAGCGGTGGTTCGGTGTGCATGCCTGGACGGCCAACTGGGACGCCGCCGGCTTCAATGGCGACAACCAAGGTGTTCTCAACGGTAAAGTGCTGACGCTTGATGTGGGCGGAGCGCTGGCATTCCGGGCTCAGGGGGATCCCAAAGGCAAAGCATTCGGCATCCGCGTGGACGAACTCGATGCGCTGCGAAGTGACGATGGCAACCCACACGCGGTCAAACTCTTCGCCGACATGAGTCCTGAAGACATTAGACAGGCCATCAGGGTGGTAGTACGGATTTCTGACGAAAAAATTCGCCAGGTCATTATTGACAACGGTGGCGGACACGCGCTGGCCGAAAAGATGATTGCACGCAAAGCCGATATGGCTAAAAGCTAGAAGCAAGTTAGGTTCTATTTCGCCTTAGGGGCTGGCAGCGACCTCGACATCGTTGGCCAAACAGATTTGAACTTCAGCTATCGAAAACGGCATTTAAAAATATGCCAATTCACAGTTTCGGCCATTAAGAGACCCATCCACATTCTTTGACCGTACAGTCCATTCCAATTTAACACCATAACTATCCGTAACGACTCTATTACGATATTAGCTGAAACACACTAATTCAGAATTCTGCAATTAGATGGTTTTAGTTAGAAATAATTCAGAGAGATAAGGATTTAGTCAATGTTGATAGCTTGCAAATATTTGGGTTGATTTACAGACTATCTTGATAATTTTTACAGACATCCTTAACTTTGGTGCACCAGCCATCGCTTTCATCATTAAGCTTTCCGTTGCCATCGCCGCGTTCGGCAATGACCGCCTTCCGCAACCGCAATAGGGCGGCTTCCAGCGTCGCTATGTCTTCTGGAGAAGAACCCTTAAATATTCGATGAATATAGTCCAAATGCTCGGGAACAGCGCTGTCGAATAAGACCGTTCCTGCCGTCGTTAGTCGTACAATCTGACTGCGGCCATCCGTTTTCGAGGCAACCCGCTGAACCAGCCCTTTATCCTCCAGGCGGTTGACAATGCCGGTTAACGTCCCTTTAGTAATTAAGGTTTTCTCACCCAGCCTCTTAAAGGTCATACCGAACGCATTGCCCAAGGTCAGAATAATATCAAATTGAGGCAGCGTCAGATCCAGCGTATGCGCATGAATGGCCGCATAAGCTAAAAAAGCTTGATGTGTTCGTACTAACTCACGTAGTACGCTGGGAAATGTGGATGGAGGAGACATAGCGGTTACACTCATTTAGTTCTAATAAGGACTAAATGGTAATCCTAATCAATAATAGCCTCAAGCTTTTTATAGTAATTTGGAGTATTCACCTTAAAAACCTTTCCACTCTAACATTTGAATGGAACCAAGTTGTCGCTATTAAGGTGTTTTACTTATTTTTCAGCAAGACGCGCAACCTTGCGACTCAAATCGAACGAAATCTGCAGCCAATTAAACGTGCAAACAGGGATGTCTTGAAAAGATATAAATTATTGATAAATAATGGATATATTTAGAATCGTAAGCAGAAGCGATGGGTAAAAGGCAGTGTTAATAAAAAAATAGTCCTTACTAGAACAAATAATAGTACTAATCAGGACTAAACCTGCTAGACTATATCCATACCTAGCGATTAACTTGAATCTTCCTTACATAAAAGCTCATTTCAATTGCTACGTAGAAATACTTTATTTATCAACTTTGAGGTTTATCCCATGAACACATTCAACAAAATCCTGGTTTCTTCTGTTATGGCTTTATCTATGGCGGCAATGTCATCCACTGCTTCTGCCGTAGCGAACCCATCCTATGAAGATGTTAAAGCAGCTATCGACAATACGCTTGCCAAAGTAGAAGAGGCTAAAACGGCTCTGGACAATGGAGCAAACAACGAAGCGGTCATAGACCTGGTTACCGATGCCCGTCAATTGCAAAAAGATATTGCCAATAACGTGCTTGATCTAAAACGTAATCAAGCCAGCAACGTGTTGAAGCAAGCGCGTACGGCTTTGTCGAACAATGAGCCGCAAGCGGCAAAAGAGTCTTTGGCTGATGCTTTAAACCGGTATAAAGAAATCAAACAGCTCTACGCGGCTAACCACTAACTGCTCTAAAACAGGATGGCCGTAAAGCCATCCTGTTTCGTCTCGGGGAAATGGTTGCCTGCGACTTTACACCGGGACTCCACTTTAAGACTCTCATCATCAATAAAGTCGGTACATTTGATGCGCGTGTGCTGACCTTGGACACCCAGTTCAAGCGTTTTCTTACCTTCGAGAAGAAGAACGTGATTGTAGACTCGTTCGCCAAGTGGCGAATCGGTGATGTGGGTCTTTTTTATACCACGGTCGGTGGCGACGAATACGAGGCCAACCTCCGTCTTGAAAGGCGAAAAAAACCAAACATCAAATCAGGGCATCTTTGCCCTTTGCCTTAGGAAGCGACACCCCCATGAAAAAATTACTAATCCCTCTGTTGTTCATACTGGTTGTGATCGGCATTACGATGTTTGCGGTGTTTAATCCCACGCCTTCTGCATACGATCAGCAAAACGAGATTCCCTATTCGGAATTTATCGAGGCGGTGCGTAACAAAGCGGTTACAGAAGTGATAATCGACGGCAAATATGTTGATGGTCGCCGTCACAACGGCACTGTTTTTTCCACCTACAATCCTAACGATGTCCGCATAATAGACGAGCTTTTGGAGCATGACGTCAAAATCAAGGGCCAGAAGCCACAGATAACGTCTACCTTCATGCAGCTTTTTGAATCGTGGGCACCGACCTTGCTGCTGATCGCGGTAATGGTCTATTTCATGCGTAAGCTGCAACAGGGCGCCGGCGGAGGTCAAAACGGCTTTGGTAAAAGCCGCGCCAAACTGATGGCCGAAGATCAGATCAAAGTGCGCTTCAAGGATGTGGCCGGTGTCGAGGAAGCCAAAGAAGACGTGATGGAAATGGTCGACTTCCTTAAAGACCCCGGCAAATACGAAGTACTGGGTGGTAAAATTCCGAGTGGCGTGCTGATGGTCGGCCCTCCGGGTACCGGTAAAACCCTGCTGGCCCGTGCGATTGCCGGTGAAGCCGGAGTGCCGTTCTTCTCGATCTCCGGTTCGGATTTCGTGGAAATGTTCGTCGGCGTCGGCGCCTCCAGGGTGCGCGACATGTTTGAACAAGCCAAGAAGCGCGCGCCCTGCATCATCTTTATCGACGAAATCGACGCGGTCGGCCGCCAGCGCGGTGCCGGCAATATGGGAGGCGCGGAAGAGCGCGAACAAACCCTGAACCAGCTGCTGGTGGAAATGGACGGCTTCAGCGGCAACGAAGGCATCATCGTGATCGCCGCCACCAACCGCGCCGACGTGTTGGATAAAGCTCTGCTCAGACCGGGCCGTTTCGACCGGCAAGTGCAGGTCGGTCTGCCCGATATCAAGGGGCGAGAACAGATTCTCAAAGTACACGCCGACAAGGTTCCTCTGGCCGACGATGTCAACATCAACGATCTGGCGCGCGGCACCCCCGGTTTTTCCGGCGCCGAACTGGCCAACTTGATCAACGAAGGCGCATTATTCGCCGCCCGCAATAACAAGCGGGTGGTGACGATGAACGATCTCGACAAGGCCCGCGATAAAACGATTATGGGCGTTGAAAAGCGCACGATGATCATGAGCCGTGAAGACCTTCTAATGACCGCCTACCACGAAGCAGGTCACGCCATTGTCGGCCGTCTGGTGCTGGAGCATGATCCAGTCTACAAAATAAGCATCATGCCGCGCGGCGGCGCACTAGGCATTACCATGTTCCTGCCGGAACGCGACCAGTACAGCGCCAGCAAGGACAAACTGGAAGGCCAGATCGCCAGCCTGTTCGGCGGTCGGGTCGCTGAAGCGTTGATCTACGGCAAAAACAAGGTCACAACCGGCGCTTCAAACGACATCCAGCGCGCCACCCACTTGGCCCGTAACATGGTTACCAAATGGGGCCTGTCTGACCGTCTCGGGCCGATGGACTACGGCGACAGCGAAGGTGGCTACATGGGTCTGCAATCCAAACCGATGTCAGAACAGATGGCGCGGCTCATCGACAAGGAAATCCGGCTGATGGTGGACAGCAATTATCTGCGCGCCGAAACCATCCTCAAGGAACATATCGACATCCTGCACAACATGGCCCATGCCTTGTTGGATTGGGAAACCCTGGATAAATATCAGATTGATGAGCTGATGCAGGGGGGATGATTGCGCCTCCCGAACTCGAAATCGAGCCACCGGTCGACGGTGAGGATGAACATGCGCTGAGCGGCAGTGAGCCCCAACATCAGCCCTCAGCCAGCGGGCCGCTGGTTTTGTCCTGAGCTCAGAATTGGCTAGTCGTTATCCAAAATTGAGATATTTTTATTAATCTACTTGAGGTAGAGCACAGGGTTAATGGTCTCAAAATGAATTATCTTTCGGTTTTACAAGTTTTGCGAAAGAACCTCTCCTTCTCACTATGGAAGACTTCGGCCAAACGCTTCGCTACTTGCTGTTTGATACCGGGTTCGCAAGCCTTACAGCGGTAATTCAGCATGAATGTTTTAGTTTTGCATTCCGGCTTGTGGCAGCGGTAACGCTGTGTACCCGCTGCACTACGGCTAGACTTCATGATGAGGTTGCTGCCACAAGCCGGGCAGGCAATTTCTTGATAACAGGTCATAATTCAATATTATCTGGACTTTCGCTACAATCATTAGTTGTCATCCTTCAATATCGAAGGAATTATT
>NZ_DAIUEH010000049.1:0-43293 GCF_036845245.1 Methylobacter sp. | reverse complement strand
GAACCAGATGGCTTATGAAGAATTGCAGAAGTTACGGACTGCGTAACATCAGTTATGAAATTTAAAACCATTTTTTATATCATCGTTATGACACTAAGCATAGCAACTCAATCATCGGAAAAACAATTGCCTCCTTGTCCAAGCAGCCCCAACTGTGTTTCCAGCCAAGCGGCAGCGACAGACGCCGATCACTTTATTACACCGTTTAAAATCACCGGCAATGTTGAAGCGGCTTGGGCGGCACTGAAAAAAGCCTTACTCAGCCAAAGCCGCACGGTAATCACCAACGAAACCGGCGACACGCTTCATGCCCAGGCAACCAGCCTGGTATTTCGTTTTGTCGATGATATAGACACGATACTGGATGCTGAGGCCAAGTTAATTCAGATTCGTTCCGCATCGCGTGTCGGTTACAGCGATTTCGGGGTTAATCGCAAACGGGTGGAATTGCTTCGTTCGCAATTACAGCAGGCGCATGTTATAGAATGATTTTTATGCAGGATTCGAATTATGGACGCTTTCGATGACTCAATATTCAACTTCGCTGTTCATATTCCGCCGCGACCTGCGTGTTCAAGACAATAGCGCTTTGCTTGAAGCCTTGCGGCTTTCAGAGCAGGTGATTCCCTGCTTCATTTTCGATCCGCGGCAGATAGAGCCGCATCCTTATCAGAGCAAACCGGGCTTGCAGTTTATGGTGGAGTCCATTAACGATCTTCAGCAGCAGTTGCAATCGGCAGGCGGCACATTAGCCCTTTATCGCGCGCTGCCGAAGCAGGTCGTAAAGCGCTTGCATGAACAGCAACAGATAGAAGCTGTGTTTATTAATCGCGATTACACGCCTTTCAGCCTGCGGCGTGATGATGAGCTCGCAGCTATTTGTAAACAGCTGGGTATTGCACTGCATACGCTCCCCGATAGCCTGCTGAATGAACCGGAGCAGGCGGTAAAAATCGATAAAACGCCCTATAAAGTGTTCACGGCGTTTTATAACCATGCCAAACAGATCCCGGTTGCGTTGCCGCAAGTTTTGGTTAAGCGTAACTTTTTGTCGTCAGCTTCTGAATTTACCCTTGATCAGCTTGATTTATCACTTGCCGAAGCCGTAATCAAAGGCGGCCGTAATCAGTCGCTGGCGATACTGGACCGCCTTGGCGATTACGCGGATTACCAACATACCCGCGACTTTCCTGCGCTGGATGCGACCAGCAAACTTTCCGCACATTTAAAGTTCGGCACTTGTTCGGTTCGAGAGGTATTTTACGCCATCACCGAACGGCTCGGCAGCGAGCATCCGCTGATTCGACAACTGTATTGGCGCGACTTTTTTACCCATATCGCTTATCACTTTCCGCAGGTTTTCGGACAGGCTTTTTTGGAAAAATTTAACGGTCTGCATTGGGATAACAATACTGATTACTTTCAGGCTTGGTGCGACGGCAAAACCGGCTTTCCGATAGTGGATGCAGGAATGCGCGAACTGAACGCCACCGGGTTTATGCATAACCGGGTGCGTATGATTACGGCTTCATTTCTGGTTAAAGACCTGCATATCGATTGGCGCTGGGGCGAACGTTATTTTGCCCGGCATCTGGTTGATTATGATCCTTGCGTCAATAACGGCAACTGGCAATGGGCCGCTTCGACCGGTTGCGATGCACAACCGTATTTCAGGATTTTTAATCCCTGGCTGCAACAACTTAAATTCGATCAGGACTGCCGGTACATTTATCGTTGGCTGCCCGAATTAGACGCTTTCCCACCTAAAACCATCCATCAATGGGATAAAAAGCACAGTGCTTGCAACTATCCTGCGCCGATTATCGATCATGGGCGTGAGAGCCAATTGAGCAAAGCCCGGTTTAAGGCTGCAGCCAATTCATAGCGTTGATTGACAAGGGCGTTCAATCTAAAAACCGCAGTTGTCCATGAAAAACACGAAAAACTTCAAACAGATACCAAGGCTCTAGTGAGTTTAACGAAGGGCCGTAAGACTTTTAGACTGGGTTCGTGTCTTTCGTGCTTTTCGTGGACGAAATAACTTTTCCATGATCAAAGTCTGCGTTGCTATTGATGCTGCAACGCTTCGTTTAACGCAGCAGAAAGATCGTCATATTGAAACTTAAATCCCTGCGCCAACAGCCGTTCCGGTATCACGCGCTGACCCCCCAATACCAGCTCCGACATTTCTCCGAGCGGTATTTTTAACAGCCAGGCCGGAATCGGCAGCAGGGCGGGGCGCTTTAGGCATTGCGCCAATATCCGGGTAAATTCGGCATTGGTAACAGGGTTCGGCGCGGTCGCGTTATATGCGCCCTGCATGGTTGAATCGTTCATCATGATTAAGGCGATATTGATCCAATCCCGACGATGAATCCAGGACATCCATTGTCGCCCGTCACCCAAGCGCCCTCCCAATCCCAGGCGAAACGGCAGCAGCATGCGCTGCAAAAAGCCGCCGCCGTTGGCAATGACCAAGCCGGTCCTGATCAGGCAGACCCTGACGCCGAATTGCTCGGCTTGTTTTGCGGCAGTTTCCCAATCGGCGCAAAGCTGTCCTGAGAAATCGTTAGCGGGAACCGATTGTTCGGTTAACACTTTGTCACCTTGATTGCCATAATAGCCGATAGCGGAACCGCTGATTAACAGCTCGGGTTTAACCGTCATCCGAGCGATGTAGGCTATCAAATGATCAGTCAGGTCGATACGACTGGCCCTGATCAGCTGTTTGCGATCTTCAGTCCAGCGGGCGTCAATAATCGGTGCGCCGGCAAGATTAATGATGACCTGATAACAGTCTTCCGCTTTAAGTTGCGAGAGGCTGCCCAACGCATTAAAGCCGGGGCCGCATAGTTGGGCTACGTTATCGGGATTGCGGCTTAATACCGTAACGGCATGGCCTTGAGCAATCAGGTTTTTAGTCAATGCACTACCGATAAAGCCGGTACCTCCGGTAATAAGTATGTTCATAACCTTGTCCTCATAACTCTTAAGTCGATTTGGAAAAATACTAATAGCATTAGATCGATAGTGACAGTTATACGGGAGATAGATCAATAAAAATTGCGTGAATTTATAAATTAATGTTTGCCGCTAAGGAGGTAAATCATCCTAAAGACAATAATGCTCCTGCGCAGGATGAGTGAATGTAAAAGGTATATGTCTAAATAACTGATGTTACGCAGTTATTCGAATTTAGAAGACTGTACTAACAATTTTATTAAAAGTGTCGCTAGCGCGACGGTTATTTGAATCGGGTTTGTCGCACCCGAAGGCGAGTTACTTTCTTTTGCTCCGCCAAAAGAAAGTAACCAAAGAAAAGGCGGCCCGGTTGCCGCTTGCTTCCTGCGCTCCTCGCTTTTATCGAGGGTCAGCAGAAGGGGCTCCTGCCCCTCTGCTGACGTGCGGCCTCCCTGCCGCACCCCTAACGGGCTGTTCTCGATAAAAGCTCCGGTGCTCGGCGCGGCAAACGGGAGAAATACGGTCCGTGCGTAACATCAGTAAATAATTGGATAGCGCGTAAAACCGGTACAAAAAAAAGGGCAGTTTAGACGCCTGCCCCGAATGAGCGCACCTCAAACTTGTCTGGCAGGGTTGGTTGATATTGATTATTGTTGGTTTTTTTCAACTTTGTCCTGTTTTGAGTTAGCCGGTTTTATCCGGCTAATTCATTATCAGCTTGTGGCGAGCGGTTTGTTACCTGCCATTAAGTCAGCGGTTTGACCTCTATAGACTATGATTCCGGACTATTGTTCGTGAGCCTAACGGCCCGTCGAAAGCAAAAAGTCCAGCAAGGTATCATTAATGCCCGGCCACTGCGCATGGGGCTTGCCGCCTTCGCAATACCATGTTTTTACACCTTTAGCGCAACCGGAATAGGCCATGCAGCCATTGACGATCTTTTCAGGTATAGGTTCGCACTGATTGCATGCGGCCCACCAGCCCGAAGTCTGCTGACCATACTTCGGGAACAAGTGATCGTTCACGCTGTGCATGATCATCACAGGAATCGGATCAGGACATGTGTGGTCGCGTAAATCCTGGTAATCGATTCCTGCGGCGCTGGGCGCAATCGCTTTGGGAATATGTTTGGTACCGGCCATAAACGCCAAGGCCATTGAGGCAGTACCGCCGTCGGAATGCCCGGTAAAAAAGATGCGTTCTTTATCAACACACCATTGCTTGGCAATCAAGCTGGGGATGGTTCCGAGTTCGATGGTTGAGGTCGGCGATAAATCGGGATGATCGGCATAAACGACGATAAACCCGGCGGCTGTCGCTCTCAACGTAAGCGCCGTCGTTTTCTCGGTTTTTGCCCGGTTTGAACCGGCCGGGGAAAGCACCACCAGCAACGGATGGGCGAAAGTGGCATTATAATTCAATGGCGTGCGTATATTGTATTTAATGCCCTCGAGCGTCGACTCGCCATTGACGGCGCCGGATTCTCCCTCAAGCGTATCGGCAACGCATTGCGGATTTTCGATTTCCCCGGCATAAGAGGCATTACCTACTTGAGAATACTGGTCATTATCTTCGCTGAAAAAGACGATCAGCGTTATCAAGATAGGCAGTATAAACAGTGCCTTAACAGCGTTGTTTCGCAAAGTCGAAGTCGTTTTCAACTTATCAAGATAGGCTTTAAACATCGGATGTCCTGGTTGCGTTTTTACCGGCGGCACGTTTCATTAGATAAATAGCTGCCGCAATAAGCGCCACAATGAATAGCGCTTTTATCGGCAAATTGTCTGAGGGTTCTGATTCAAGGCCTACCGAAAGCGGAATGTGGTTATCGATGCTCTTGTCTTTATGCACTATCGCGACATGGACCAGATAATTACCGGCACCGAACTTGTTAAAGTCAACCGTGCCGTTCACTGTGCCGGATTTTATCTTTGTCGGTTCCAGATAGAAAACTCGGGTTCCTTCCGGTTCTTTGGTGACTTCAAATTCGACAGTCAGATTACGCAGGCTTTTACCGCCATAGTCGAATACCAGATTAGTGGTGCCGAGATGCGGAATCAATTGGCAGTACTCTTTGTTATTAAATGTCGGTGTGTAGGCGGTAAAGTGTACCCGCTCATGTCCCACCAGAATATTGCAGGCATCGACTTCATTACTTGTTCCGCGATGTGCATAGACTGTCGACGGCAACGCGACGGTCAATAATCCGACTAAACCGAAAGTGCGGCAGCTGCAGGTTAAGATATTGATTAATTTGGATAACAGTATGTTGTTTTTCATGCCCAAAACCTATTGTGAAAGCAAAATTATTTGAGTCGGGTGAACCGGTAGCGAGACCTGTTCTGCTTGTGCAGACGCCGGATATACATCACAATCATGCATGCTGCATTCATAGCTTTCTCATATCGTTTTATGAAATGAACGCAATCGTATATTGAAATATAAAGGTTTGTATAATACTGACTTTCTATGGAACAATAGCTTTTCTCTATACCAAAGGAGTAACTCTGATGGAAATGCAGCAAATCCGCTATTTTTTAGCCGTCTGCGATCAGGGCACAATCACGCATGCGGCGCAGCTCACTTATGTCTCGCAACCGTCGTTGACGCAGGCCATAAAAAAACTCGAAGATGAAATGGGCGGGGCTTTATTTACGCGGACTCGTTCCGGTTGCGAGTTAACGCCGTTAGGCCGCATGGTTGAATCCAATCTGCGCAAGATTTATAGAGACCTTCAGGCAACCAAGGCGGAAGCCATTCGTTTTACCCGGTTAAATACCATTCCATTGCGCATCGGGGCGATGACCACGATTGGCGCGCAACGCCTGAGTCCTTGTCTTGCATGGTATCAGCAAGAATACCCGAATATTGAGCTGGAACTAATCGTCGATAGCGAAGCGAATTTATTGAAGCAACTGGATTCGGGATTACTGGATCTCGTAATCAGCGCCCCGGCGCAATTACCGCCCTCACCGTATCAGTCGATCTTATTGTATGAAGAGCGCTACGTAGTTGTATTCAGCCCTACCCATCGCTTTAATCAATTGCCAAAAGTCGGTTTAAAAGACATACAGTCAGAGCCTTATTTAGACCGGCTAAACTGTGAGTTAAGAGAAGACCTGAAATGCATTTGCCACAATCAGGAAATCAATCTTTACGCCGCTTACCGCAGTAACAGCGAAGAATGGATTTTGCAGATGGTGAAAGCAGGCCTCGGCGTGGCATTAATGCCGGAATATAGTTTACCCAAGCAGGCAACCGACATTAGTTACCGCTATTTGTACGAACCTGAAATCAGCCGTCAGGTTTATGCGATTCATACGCATCAGTCACCGGCAAAGCCCGAGTTGAAGGCCTTGATCGTTAATCTGAGTAGCCGGTAATAATCACTGGTTAAACTACACTGAATCCTGCGGCAAATGCGGGATCAAGAATAATAATCAGAGTGTTCCCAGGTATTTAGCCGTCGTTTATATCTGTAATAAGCCTTATCCGCTAATTTGTACAGTTTATCTACACGCTTTATTGGAAAGTCTGATGAGCTCTGAATGTTTGATATTTTTAAAAAAAGCTCAAAAGCATCATACGTTAATCTTTTTAAGGTCATTTTATTCACCAATCTAAGCTGGAATGAGGGCAATCATCCGATGCCTTAGCTTGGACTATTTTCATTACATGGTTATTACGGTTATGATTTTTAAGAATTTTTAATCTTGTAGAGACCGGGCCAACGTCATCATAAGGCATTAAGGCGCGCAGCATGCCTTAATGGTTACAGGCAACTTAAATCACAGCCAGTCGGAAATAAAGGTCGGCATTTTCGGTCAATTTAGCGACGACTTCCGCATCGAGACGACCGGCCGCAACGCGCGACTGCAAATCGTTCAGAATATATTCAAGACTCATGGGATGGCGATAAGGCCTTTGTTGCGCTAAGGCTTGGAAAATATCGGCAACGGCAATAATGCGGCATTCCAGATCCAGTTCTTTTTTCTCGGTTTTGAAAGGATAACCGTCGCCGAGCAAGGTCTCATGGTGGAATCCGGCCCATACCGGAATCTTTGAATCGTCAAACACGCGTTGCAGGATGCGGAAGGTGTCGTAGCTATGGCGGTGCATAGTGGCCCGTTCTTCCAGGGTCAGGCCGGCCGGTTTGTCGATGATGTCTTCCGATACCCGCAATTTGCCGATGTCGTGCAACAGACCGGCGATTTCAACCTGCTCCAGTTCATAACCTTTAATACCGAAATCGATAGCTAATTGCCGGGCGATATGCGCGACCCGCTGCGAATGCTCATCAGTATAAGGGGATTTGGCGTCCACCACGCGCGAAAACAGCCGCGCCAGTTCTTTGAGTGCAGGAATATCGAGCAGGGTCGTTGGAATATGGCTGCCGATGCGCTGCAAATCTTCATCCAGGTATTCGGGTTCCATTGCCAGCCAAAAAGCTTCGACATCGGCGATGTCGGCAAAGGCCTCCACCAACTCCGGCGCAAACAATATGCCGGACAGCGTCTTGATTCGGTCGATAATTGCCGGGTATTCGATCAGGATGCGCCCGGTGTTCAGGAACGGCGTTTGCAGCACATCAATGCGATCCGCCAGAAACAGCAGATTGGCGCGCAAACGAATGCGATCATCGACAGGCAACTTCAGCAGATTTTCCCAGCGGGTGTGATGGTAACGAATCTCGGCCGACAAATGCGCCAACGGCGGGCAGGCTGACAAATAATCGGCGCCGCGAATGCAATGACCCTCGGCGCCTTCCCATTCCAGCATTTCTGTGATTTGGCGGTGTTCGTGAATTCTGGACACGCCGCAATCATGCAGCATGCCGGAGTAAAGGATGGACAGGCTCTCAATTTCGGACCAGTTCAGGTGCTGGGCAATAGCCCTGGCTATAACCGCGACGCGCTTGCCGTGCCTGATTTCGTCAACCCCGACTAAATCCAACGCACAACTTAGTGCAGTAATGGCGCTATGTATATCAATGTGTTGCAGCTTCATGGTATATAGGGCTCCACTGGGTAACAAGCAGCTTTGCTGAAAATGTGCGCGATTTTGACAGGCGAGCCGCTGATTGTCTTTAAAAATTTGCGGCACAGAAGCGGGATTTTACGGCTGAGATTATGAATTCAAACATTGACCAAACTGGAGATTCTCACCGTAGTCTGTGCTTCGACCTATCCATGACGTAACGCTTCGATCGGGTCCAAACGCGCGGCCTTGCGAGCGAGGACATAACCGAACACGATACCGACTGTCGCGGAAAATGCAAATGCAATCGCAATAATCGGGAGATTAAATACTAACGGCACCTGTAAAACAACAGCTAACAGACTCGAAGAAACCAGCGCCAATACAATGCCGATTAAGCCGCCGGACGATGACAGTACCACCGCCTATACCAGAAATTGTAGCAATATCTCGTTTTCCAGCGCGCCGATGGCCAGGCGGATACAGTCCGAAGTCTTTTTGCGTTGGGCGCAATGCGCCATACCCAGCCTTGCCGGTAAGTGGGATGGCAAAACCCTGCGAGGCAGTCGCCTAAACGACAAAGCCGTGCAGTTGCTGAATGCTTATGCGGTCAAGGCACGGCTGGTTTTGACGTAGACGACAGTGGACGGCAAGTCCAATGAAATCACCGCGATTCCGGCTATTAAGCTGCTTGGAGTTAAAAGGCACGGTGGTCACTAACGATGCCATAGGCTGCCAGAAAGTTATCGCTGAAAAGGTCATCCAGGAAAAAGCCGACACTGTGTTGGCCCTGAAAGATAACACTCCACGGCTCTGTGACGATGTCAGTCTGTGACTGGATACACAAACCGAAAAAGGTACTCTGACGGTTCATGAAACCGTAAATAAAGAGCATGATCGCAGACGGATGCGGTTTGAAAATTACCGCTTCAAGACGAACGATTCATAGGCTGCGAGTCATCGCGATTCAAATCAAGAGACCGGTTCTGAGCCTAGCCGAAGCGAGAGCAATAATAACGGAAAAGATAAAGAAAAAGCCTTGTCGCTCTCCGTTCAGTTCAGAAAGGGGCACATTGACGCTTTAAGATTTAGCTGCAATAATGAGAACCGTTCTTAATTGGAATCGGGACAGAAACACCGGCCCGATGATGTCGTTCGAGTTTTACGGAGTCTGCTTTGAGTTTTGTTCCATCATCCGATGCCGTTGCCCAATTGTATGAGAACCATTACTCGTGGCTGTTCGGCTGGCTGCGTAAAAAACTCAGGTGTTCGCACAACGCGGCCGATGTGGCTCATGATACGTTTGTGCGCATCATCGTTTCGCGGGACGCGCTGATAGGCATGCGCGAACCGCGCGCTTTTCTGACCACCACCGCCCAGCGCCTGCTGGTGGATCGCACCCGTCGCCGGATCATAGAAGAAGCTTACCTGGCCGAGCTTACGCTGATTGCCGATACTTTGCCCGGCTTCCCTTCACCGGAAGAAACGTTGGCCACGCTTCAGGCCTTGGAACAAATCGGTTCGGCGCTGGAGTGCGTTTCCGTCAAGGCGCGCGAGGCCTTCTTGCTGCATTATCTTGAGGATGAGCCTCATGCCGCCATTGCGGCCCGGCTTGGCGTCTCAACCCGAATGGTCCATAAATACCTGGTGCAATGCCTGCTGCATTGCGACCGGATGCGTCTTGAGTAAGCAACGAACATGACCCGTGCGGCACAACCCGTTACTAACGATCCGATCGTTGAACAGGCCGCGGACTGGATCGTCAGGCTGACGGCGGACGATCCCGGCGAGCGTATCCTGGCCCAAGCCGGTTACGATGCCTGGAAGCAAGCCGACCCTCGTCATGCCGAAGCGGCCCTGCGTATAGAACATGTGGTCCAACGCATGCACGCCGTCCGTTCGGACGGTGTCACCCAGCCCGCCCGCTCCGCCTTGCATGCGGCATTCTGCGGCAAGGCCCGGCGCACCGGGGTACGGCGCACGGCTACTGCCTTGGTTCTCGCAGGCGTTTTTGCCTTGCCTGTCTGGTTGACCGTACAAGCCTATCCGCCCGCCTATCTACTGGCCGACATCCGTACCGCAACCGGGGAATGGAACAGCCGAATGCTCGCGGACGGCACGCAGATCACGCTCAGCACCCGGAGTGCGGTTAATCTCAGCTTTGACGAAAAAAGCCGCACCATCGAACTGGTGAGTGGCGAAATCCTGGTTGATGTAGCGCCCGATAGCGCCCGCCCGTTCATTGTCGAGACCGCCCATGCCCGTATCCGGGCGCTGGGAACGCGTTTCGCGGTCAGCCGCGAAACCGGGTTTACAGTACTCACCATGTTGGAATCCAAAGTGGCGATTAAAGCCGCGCAGCAAGCCGACATAAACGTTGCGGACGGCCGCGTGATTATTGCCGGTCAGCGCGTGCGCATCAGCGCCGACAGCATCGGCCCGGTGGAAGGCATTGATGTCCGCAGTGTTCAAGAGAGCTGGAACTTCCATCAGCTCGTGGTGGCGGACAGGCCGCTGCCCGACGTGCTGGACGAACTGAGCCGCCATCGCCCCGGCCGCATCCAGTACCGGCGCGAAAAATTGGCGGATATCAAGGTTTCCGCCGTGCTGCCTCTTAACGATACCGATAAGGCCCTGCAATTGCTGGCGGCCAGCTTCCCCGGCTTGCGGATCAGAACGATGACCCCTTATCTGGTCATGGTCGACGTCCCTGCATCCTGGTGACGACCGGCTCAGCCGTTTTTTTTGTTTCCAGGTTCCGATTTTTCATTCTCGTGCGTCAAGGTTAATGAAAGACAAAATCCGGCAGCCAGGCAGTTCCTGAAAAATTTGCGTTAGCCCGTTCCGATTTTCGTCATTCTCCCTTCAAGGGTAATGAGATTAACCAACAGGAACCTGCTACATGACCAAACTATCTATTTTTCCGGTTCGCGCCGTCAACCGCGCGTCCCGCCATGCATACCTCAAATCCGCGGCTTTTGCCGCACACCTCACCCTGGCCGGTGCTGTCATCACCGGCGGCATCGGCCGCCCCGCCTGCGCCGAAACGGCGGCCGCTCAATACGACATCCCCGCAGGCCCGCTGGGTGAAGCGTTGAACCGTTTTGCACAGCAGGCCGGAGTGGCGATTTCTGTGGATGCGAGCAAAGTACAAGGGTTGCGCACTCAAGGGCTGCATGGCGGCTACAGCGTGGAGGAGGGCTTCAATACGCTGTTGAGGAGCAACGGCTACGTGATCGCCCGGACCGCTGCAGGCTATGTGTTATTGCCGGCGCCGGAACCCGTGAGCGCGGTCGATATGCGGACACTGCCGGTCGTCAAGGTGACCGCTAACGCCGAAATTCCCGGCGATCTGCCCAAGGCGTATCCCGGAGGACAGGTCGCCCGTGGCGGACGGCTGGGCATATTGGGTAACAGGGACATTATGGATGTACCGTTCAATATTACCAGCTACACCGCGGAACACATCGAAAATCAGCAGGCCCGCACTGTGGCCGAAGTGCTGGTCAGCGACCCCTCGGTACGTTTTACGACCTCGGCCGGACACATGTACGAAAACTACCGTATCCGGGGATTTCCTATCAACGCCTCGGAACTGGCGCTGAACGGCATGTACGGGTTGACGCCCTATGGTCATGTGGCGACCGAATTCGTCGAACGTGTGGAAGTGCTTAAGGGCCCGAATGCCCTGCTCAGCGGCATGTCCCCCAGCGGAGCGGTAGGCGGCGCGATCAACCTGGTGCCCAAGCGTGCCGATGACAAGCCGTTGATCCGCGTCACCGGAGACTACACATCGGAATCCCAGTTCGGCACGCATCTGGATGTCGGGCGGCGTTTGGGCGCGGACCATCAATTCGGGATTCGCTTCAACGGCGCTTACCGCGACGGCGACACGATGATTGACAATCAGTCGAAAAATCGCAATTTAGCCGCTTTGGCGCTGGATTTCCGGGGTGAGCGCCTCAAACTTTCTGTTGATGCCTATACCAATGAAGAACGCATCAAGAACGGTAGTTCGATGATGGCGTCGTTTTCCGGTACCACCGTTCCCGGAGCCCCCGATTCAAGCACCAACCAGTTTCTCGGCATCAATGGAAAATTCGAGAACCAAGCCCTGGTCGGGCGCGGCGAATACGCGTTCAACGACGATCTGACGGCGTATGCCGGTGTGGGGGCTCAACGGTTCCGGTTTGAAGGCTTCATCAATTCGACCCATACCCGGAACGTGAACGCGGCCGGTGCTTACACCGGCTACACCACAAACCAAAGGGGCTATACCGATACGCTATCGGCCGAAGCCGGTTTACGCGGACATTTCAAGACCTGGGCGGTCGATCATCAACTGGTGTTGAGCGGCACTTCTCTTGATTTGGATAACGGTTCGGTATTTAGAACAGGAGCAAATTACCTTTCCAGCTTATATAAGCCGGCTACGCCTATTCTGGCCGCCGATCCGGGAGCCGCACGCAAGACCGCTGAAACCACGTTATCCAGTATCGCTCTGGCGGACACTATGTCGTTTGCCGGGGACAAGGTGCAATTGATCCTGGGAGGACGCTATCAGCAGGTGCAGACCAAGAACTTCAGTACTACCACAGGATTACAGACTTCCAACTATGATCAAGGAGTGGTCACGCCGGCGGTCGGCGTGGTCGTCAAGCCCTGGCAGGCGCCGGTGTCCCTGTATGTGAACTATATCGAGGGCTTGAGCCAGGGCGATACCGTGACCGATACCACGGCAAGTAATTACGGCCATATGTTTGCGCCTTACCAGACTGAACAGGTCGAAGTGGGAGGCAAATGGGATATGGGCAAGTTCGCGAATACCTTGAGTCTTTTCCAGGTCACCAAACCGAGTATGGTCAAGAACGGCAACATTTATAACGCGGATGGCGAGCAGCGCAACCGCGGGATCGAGTGGAATATGTTCGGCGAAATCGTTGAAGATGTGCGCTTGTTGGGCGGAGCGGTCTACACCGAAGGGGTGATGACCAAGTCCGCGGGAGGCGTCCTGAACGGCAAAACCACTTTCGGCACGCCCGAATGGCAGTCAAATCTCGGCGTGGAATGGGATATACCCTGGCTGTCCGGGATGACCTTGCAGGCCCGCGGAGTTTATACCAGTTCGCAATATGTCAATTCCGCCAACACACAGAAAATTCCCAGCTGGATGCAATTCGACCTCGGCGCCCGTTATGCGATGCGGCTGCAAGAGAAGAATGTCGTATTACGCGCGAACGTGACGAATTTGTTCGACAAGGATTACTGGGCGGGCAGTTTTTCGGACGGTTTCACGACCCTGAGCCCGCCGCGCACGGTCATGCTGTCCGCAACAGTCGATTTTTGAGCCGCTGTGACGGCGTTCTTCTTGAAACAAGGCTAACGATGAATACACTCATTTTACTCTTGGCAGGCATCTCAACCGTTATTGCCGCGTACTGTTTCTATCTCGGCACCTGGCATCAGCAGTGCTTGCGCCGACTCCATACCGCCCGGTCAAACCGTATGAAGGGCGCTGCATTCATGGTGCTGAGCCTGCTGCTGTTGATGGCGCTTTTCAGTTCGGGAACCGCCGTATTCACCGCACTGGTTCTGCTCATGCTTGCCTTCATTGCCGTGCCTTGCGCGGCCTTATTGCCTTTATGGCCGAGGGAGTGCTGAATATGGGGAAGACACGCTATGACTGGTTCGGCAAGGGCAGCGCCGGAGTCCTGTGCGGACTCGGCCTGGCTGTCGCCGTGTCCGGTCTGTTCGCTTGGCTGGGACCGGGCGGCCTATATGCACCGAATAAATTTCAATTGAACATGTGGCTGATGTCGCCGATTTGGTTGGGCGTGATAAGTTTCTGTTTTCTATTCCGTAGCGGCCTGCGCGCCTGGTTATGGCTGGGCGGCGCCAACGCTCTGGCCTTTGTCGGACTCTACGCCTGCCGTCATTTTCTTTCCTGAGGCGCCGCATGCGTACCGAAGTCATCCGTATCTATAAAACGGTTCACACCTGGGCCGGAATCCTGACCGGTCTCGTCCTGTTCATTGCCTTTTATGCCGGCGCCATCACTGTGTTCAAGGAACCGCTGGAACGCTGGATTGCTCCGCCCAATCACAGCATCCGTGCGCCCTTGACCCAAATGCATGAACTGATCACTCAAACCCTGTCCGCCCGCCCGGATGCCGGCAAGGAATTCACCCTGCATCTGGGCGATGAAGAGCATGTTCCGGCGCGGCTGACGTGGCAGAAAAAAACCGATGGCGATGTTTTCTGGTCTACGGCGATTGCTCAGGACGGTTCCTTGCAGATTGCCCGGATTCATCCTTCCGGGCTGGCCCGGTTCGTGGATATGATTCACCGTACCGGGGGCATTCCCGGTAACTCGGAGATCGGCGAACATTTTATGGGCGTGGTCGCTATGCTCTATGGCGTGGCCCTTATCTCCGGCCTGATCGTGCTGCTTCCCTCTCTGGCCAGAAATTTCCTGGCTTTGCGCCTTGGAACCAAGCTGAAGCGCATATGGCTTGATGCGCACAACCTGATCGGCGTTGCCAGTTTCCCGTTTCATTTGGTGATGGCATTGAGCGCCGTTGTTTTCGCTTTTCATGATCATCTTTATGATATTCAGGATGCGGTCGTTTACGCGGGAAAATTGAAGCCTATCATGAAAGCGGACAGCCCTTTCAGTGCAGTAAAACAAGACCCGCAGCCGGCGGCGATGCTGCCTCCCGACATGTTGTTGGCTCGGGTTAAAAGCTTATCCCCGGCGTTCGAACCTGTCATGATGCAATACCGCGACGCCGGCACCCGTGGAGCCAGTGTGCGAGTGTCCGGCAACGACCCGCGCTACATGCTGCGGGGCAAAGGTTTTCTGGTGATGAGTCCGGTCAGCGGAGAGATTCTGAACACGGATTACTTTCCCGGCCGACAGGATTTATGGAATGCGCCGGTCTCCGCCATATTCGCCCTGCATTTTGCGAGCTTCGGCGGCGACACGGTGCGCTGGTGTTATTTTTTTCTTGGCCTCGCCGGCGCATTCCTGTTCTATTCCGGCAACCGGCTATGGATCGAAACGCGCAGCCGGGACGGACGTGATAAGTCGGCGGTTCAGCGGCGTTCCACCCGCTTCATGGCTGCCTTAACCGTGGGGGTCTGTTTCGGCTGTATCAGCGGTATTTCGCTGACCATTGTGGCGGGAAAATGGTTGCATGGACATGTGGCTGATGTCGATGCTTGGCACAAGGGCATTTATTATGCCGTATTCCTCGGTAGTATCGCCTGGGCTTTCCTTCGGGACAGCCAAAAAGCCGCTGTCGAGCTGCTGTTTCTTGCGGCGGCAACTACGGCTGCGATTCCCTTGACCACTCTGCTGGCTTGGGTCTTGCCATCGCTGGGTATGTGGGTCAACGACAGTCCCGCCGCGATCGGCGTGGACGTGGTCGCCCTGGCGGGAGCGCTCGCTTTGCTCAGGATGATGCGCTACCGCGCACGAAATAACGTCGGCAACAGGTACCCTCTCCCTGTGGGAGAGGGTTGGGGTGAGGGGATATAAAATGATCAAAGCGCCCAGCCGATGGCTGGGCGCGGAAAGCGTATGAATCAATCCTCGGAATGGTTCATTTTGCTTTGCAGTTTTTGTTGCTGTTCGGCGGTCAACAGTTTGAAAATGGCGTTGTTTAGCCTGGATTTTTGCAATGCCATTTCTTTGTGGATGGCGGCAGCTTTGTCAAGCAGCGCCTGGACTTTGACATTGCTGTAGTCGTTGGAAAAACTCAGTTGATGAATTTCTTTGCCAATGCTTCCGGCATTTTCCATCTTGGCGTCGGCATCGATGAGATGGGATTTAACCAGCGCTTTGATTTCAGTTTGCTGTTTTTCGGTCAGGTCCATTCGATGTAAAAATCGCGGCAAGCGCTCCTCGCCATCCTCAGGTCTATGATGTTTGAAAAACGGCATGTCTTTGCAAGACGGTTCGTCATGCATGTGCGGGTTAGCCAGGGCCATTACGGGGAGTAAAGATAAAATCAACAGTAGTTTACGCATAAAAAAATCTCCGGTGCTTAATGAAAATAGAGGCGGAATACACTTGTTTCCGTCATGCTCAGTATCGCCCTAATACAGGTAAAGCACTGTTATTGAAATGTAAATTCAGGTAAAACCCATAGGCGCCTTGTGGCGGTTGTCCTGATGGAACGCTATGATGACGCCGACAATATAATTAAGGTGGCGGACGTGACGAAGATTTTGATAATTGACGATGATGTCGAACTGGCCGGGCTGTTTAAAGAATACCTGGAACAGGACGGCTTTACGGTCGAAGTGGCCCATCAGGGCGAGTCGGGGCTGCGTCTGGCTTTATCTGGCGACTACCAGTTGGCGATACTCGATATCATGCTGCCGGATATGAAAGGCACCGAGGTTTTAATCCGCATCCGGATGGAAAGCCGTATTCCGGTGCTGATGTTTACCGCCAAAGGCGATGATGTCGATCGTATTATCGGTTTGGAATCGGGCGCGGATGATTATGTGCCTAAACCTTGTACACCAAGGGAACTGGCAGCGCGTATCCGCGCAATTTTACGTCGAAGCCAGCCTGTAGGAACCGCCGCTGATAACGGGCCGATTATTGCAGGGCCTTTGAGAATCTGGAGCGAAAAACGCAAGGCCTCATGGTTCGGCCAGGATATGGAACTCACCAGTACCGAGTTTAATTTGCTGGAAACGCTGGCGATGAGCTTCGGTCGCATCGTCAGCAAAAATGAATTATCCGAAAAAGCGCTGGGACGGCCTCTGGCTCGTTTCGATAGAAGCATCGATGTGCATATGAGCAGCATCCGCCAGAAATTGGGCTGCCAGAATGACGGCCGATCTTATATTCAGACCGTGCGCGGGCATGGTTACCAATTGGTAAAAGAGTAAGGCTATGGGACGATTGTTCTGGAAGTTTTTTCTTACTTTTTGGCTGGCTTTACTGGTAGCCGGTATCGGCGTCGGCACGGCTGTCTGGTTGAGGCATAACGCTTGGCAAAGAGCCGAACCCGTCAAGTATTCGATTGATGTCAGGCACGCGTCAGCGTTTGTCGCTGTTGCTAAAACGGTGATCCGGCATGGCGGTGTCGCCGGTTTACGCAGTTTTCTTGAGTCGATGCGCGATGCTCCTTTTCCGCCGGTTTATGCGGTTGACGATCAAGACCGTGAACTTCTGCAACGCAACGTAGCGGCCGACGTTTTACAACAGGCTCGCACTCTGTTTTTGCAGGAGGTTTATCCTGAGGCGATTCGAATGGTGTCGGGAGAAGACGGGCATCATTATTTGTTGTTTGTGCCTTTGCCCGAACACGGTTTTGCTCCGCCGCCTCCAGACGGTCGTTCGCCACGTCCTGCCCGGCCACCGCGCATGCCGCCATCGCCGCGGTTGCCGATTTTGGCCGGTATTTTCGCCAGTCTGATGTTCAGTGCGGCGCTGGCCTGGTATTTTGCCAAACCGATTCGCAGTTTGCGTAATGCTTTTGCCGCGTTGGCCCAAGGTGATTTGGATACCCGGGTCGGCACATTGATGGGAAAACGTCGCGATGAATTATCCGATCTGGGCCGGGATTTCGATCATATGGCCGGACAAATTCATAGTCTGGTGCACGCCCAGCAACGCTTGTTGCATGATGTTTCCCATGAGTTACGTTCGCCGTTGGCGCGGATACAGGCCGCTATCGGGCTGGCCCAGCAGCAGCCGGAAAAACAGCAGGCGATGCTGGAACGCATCGAACGGGAGTCGCAACGGATCAACGATCTGGTTGGCGAATTACTGGTGCTGTCACGTCTGGAAGCCGGAGTTTCCGGTACCGAAAACCATGATTTAGACATCGGCGGGTTGTTGGACGATATCGTCGAAGATGCCCGTTTTGAAGCGGAGCGTCATGAGATTGTGATTCGCTACGACGGTATAGAGGAAACGTTGGTCAAAGGCCGAAGCGAATTGCTGCATCGCGCCATTGAAAACGTGCTGCGTAATGCGCTGCAACATTGCAAAAAAGGCGGTGAGGTATCGGTTGCCGCTCGTTTTGATGCCGGTAAGCGCCGCTTGCAGGTGACGGTTGATGACCAAGGGCCGGGTGTTGCCGAAAACGACTTGTCGGCGATTTTCGAACCGTTTTTCCGTAGCGGCGACCGCGGCAAAGCCAACAGCATCGGCCTGGGATTAGCCATTGCCTACCGCTCGATAGAGGCGCACGGCGGGCATATTCAGGCTTGTAACCGGCCGCAAGGCGGCTTGCGTATTGAAATAGAGATTCCGTTTGCCGAGTAAAACCCTTGCGCGACGATGTCGGGCAAGGGGATATCAGTTAAATTAAGCGGATGCCGAAAAACTACTGTGTTCCGTTGTCTGGTCCAGGCTGCCGTAAGATTGCAGCAACTGCATCATCTGCTTCATGAACTGGGCATCGCTGCTGGATGCTGACGTGGAACTACCGGATGAGCTTTTCGAGTCCTCATAAGCTTTCGCCTCGCTGCCATTCACCTTGCCGTCACCGTCAGTATCGGCTGCATCGAAATTACTGACTATATCACTCATTACCTTGGATCTATGGCTGTCTGTCGAGCCCAGCTCTTTTGACATTGAGGTCAGTTGATCTTTGGTAAAGCCCGGACCGCCTTGGCCGTCATTGCTTGGCGGCGGCATATTGCCTGTCAGCATTTGCATTAATTTTGCATCGGAGTCTGATGCGGAAGACGATGATGCATCGGTGGCGCTGGACGCGGCTTGAGATATCTCATAGGCCAGCGCCTCTATAGCGCTCACCGTGCCGTCGCCGTTGGTATCGGCCGGATCGCTGCTCTGACTGGATGTGGTGCTGCTTGTCGAACTCGCTCCTTGAGCGCCTTGGCCTCCACCTTGTGGTGGTGGGGGAGGCGGCGTACCGCCTTGCATGCGCGTTCTAGGGGACGGCCCATCCAGCTCGGCGGCTATTTTTTGTATAGTCGCCGACATTTCCTCTTTGGTAACCTTGCCGTCGCCGTCACCATCCAGCTTGGAAAACAGTGCATCCGCTACGCTGGAACTGCTTGAGCTAGTTGAACTGCCCGATTGCGATGCATTACTAAGCGCCGTCTCCAAATCGCTTTTTTCAATATAACCTTGTCCTTTGGTATCCAGCTTTGAAAATAAATCTTCGGCCATTTTCGATGGGTCGGGGCGCTGCGTGCCTCGCATTCCGCCGGACATCATCGCAGAACTGCTGCTGTTTATACTGCTAATACTCATGATTCTATCCTCATGTTGATTGTCATTGCCTGACGGCCTGTCGGTTGTCAGATATTATCGTTGTTATAAAGACGTCTAACTGACGCAATAGAACTACATAAGCCCTTGTGCAATATATCGGCCGGGATAGGGTTAAAAATAGGCGCGAGAAGGTAAAGTTAGGTTAAAAAATGTTAAGGATTTTCGAGTAATGTTAAATAAATGGCAGCGTTGAAAGACTATCTGGCGAAAACCGTAAAATTTGGCCGTCGATTGGCAAATTATTGCCGCTGTTGCCGCCGGTGGTAGACTGACGGAATGCGGGCCGCTAAATTCGGCCGGTTTACGGTTTAGTTATAAACTACTTTTAAAAGGAATCCCATATGAAAATATTATTGGCACTGATCGTTACCTTGTTGACCGGCTGCACCGGGATTCCTGAAGGGATTAAGGCTGTTGATGGTTTTGATATTAACCGTTATCTGGGCACCTGGTATGAAATTACCCGGCTCGATCATCGATTTGAAAGAGGGTTGGATAATATTTCTGCAACTTATACCTTGCGTGAAGATGGCGGCGTTGATGTGTTGAATAAAGGCTGGGATATAAAAGCCGGCGAATGGCACGAGGCGCAAGGCAAAGCCTATTTTGTCGAACAGCCAGACAAAGGCAGGCTGAAAGTATCTTTTTTCGGGCCCTTTTATGGCGGTTACAATATTATCGAGCTGGATAAAAAGGATTACGCTTATTCGATGATAACCGGGCCGGACCGCTCTTATTTCTGGATATTGTCCCGAACCAAGCAATTACCGGAGTCGACTTTGCAGGCATTGATCGATCGCGCCAAGGCCTTGGGCTTTACTACCGACAAGCTTATTTTTACCAAGCATGATTAGCTTTACTGGCTATGGGTTAAGGTCTTTCACGCTATAATCGTGTAACGTCAACCTTTGCCGAAACTGGATAATCTGTTTGTATGAATAAACCGGCAACACCTCGTAAACGGGCCAGTGTCAAACCGGAAACCGCTGTAAAACCTAAACCCCGAACCAGACGGAAAGCCTCTAAAAAAGACTTGCCTAAACCACCGCTCGGCAACTTTAAACACAGACTGTTAATGATCAGTCTTGAAGTGCTCGGCCTGGCGATAACTGCGGTTTCTGTCGTTATGATCTTGTTGGGTTATTCCGCCAGCTGGTTTTCCGGCACCCGTTTTTTTACCAGCTTGTTGCCGTTTGCAATCGGCGTATTGGCATTGATCGTTGCGGCGGCTGTGTTGCTGATAGGCTGGTGGAAACTGCGTAAATGGTTACAGGGCAGGGCGGCGATATTATCGCCGGTTTTGGCTGTCAGCTTTGCGCTGATTATCGGCTGGTTTGTGATGCAAAATCATTTTGCCCAAGCATTCGGACATTTTCGGATGCTGGTTGGCGGCAAGCAGGAGGCTAGCCGGGTTACGCTGGCTCATCAGGTTTATGCCGCCTACCGCCGTTATGATCCGTCGCAATTGCAACAGTTGGTTAACCGTGCAGAGGAATATAATCCGGCCATTGCCGAAGCCGCTAAGGTATTCGGCATTGATGCCAATCTTCTGCAAGGCATCGCCGCAACAGAATCCTCATTTTTGCCCAGAGACAGCCAGGACGGCGGTCATGGCCTGTTTCAAATTACCCAAGTGCCTAAAGCTGTCATGGAGCAGGCCGGTAAACAGCTGGCAGTTAGCAAACCTTCATTGCTCAACCCCCGGCATAATGCTTTTATCGCCGCCGCCACCTTTAAATACTATCTGACCGAGATGCGCGGCGACCTGTTCCTCGGCTTGCTGGCTTATAATATCGGCCCTGCCAATGGCGGTCTTCGCTTTATCATGCAGCAATACGGCGCGACGGACTTTGTCACCATACAGCCATATTTGCAGCAATTGCCCCGCGATTATCCGATTCGGGTTTTATCGCATGCACTTGCTTTCAGGTTATGGAAAATAGAAGG
Organism: Methylobacter sp.; assembly: GCF_036845245.1. Classification (NCBI taxonomy): domain Bacteria; kingdom Pseudomonadati; phylum Pseudomonadota; class Gammaproteobacteria; order Methylococcales; family Methylococcaceae; genus Methylobacter; species Methylobacter sp. Next base: position 22,139 of record NZ_DAIUEH010000049.1, on the reverse strand, counting down.
GAAGTTACCGGTTTATGAAGAAGGCGATAATGCGATGCGTATCCAGCGCATTGGCATACCTGGATTGCAAGCGGAGCTTTAGCGAGAAAAGACGGGGCTTTTGAGTACAAAATAAGGAGGCATAAAAAAACGCAACATACCAAAGGTAGATTGCGTTTTTATGTATATGGCGGAGAAGCAGTCCGCCCAACTGTTATTCAAGGAGATTCAATAACGCCTTAAATCACTGTTAAATAACAGCAGCTTATAAAAAGATTGTTCAACGAGATTCAATGAAATACACTATAAACCAGCGCCAAAGTTAGGGCGGGAGTTAGGGCGGGGATTAAGGCGGGTTCATGAGTAAAAGCAAAAATGGCTTGACAGTGAAAGCCGTCGAACACAAAAAAACACCCGGCTATTATGCTGACGGTGGTAATTTGTACTTACGGGTTTCCAAGACTTTTAAAAAGACATGGGCATTTATTTACAAGCGCGATGGCAAGCGCACAGAAATAGGCTTGGGATCAGTCGACGATATAACGCTTGCAGAGGCCAGAATCAAAAGGGACGGGGACGCGGCTAATGGTGTTCGTGGGCTTAATGAATTACTCAGGTCTGGCATTGATCCACTATTCGAAAAACAGCGCCAAACCAATGAGGACAAAGCACAGAGAGCCAAGTTTATGACCTTTAGCCAATGTGCCGATGCTTACATCAACGCTCATAGAGCCGGATGGAAAAACCCAAAACATATTCAACAATGGCAAAACACGCTTTCACAATACGCCTTCCCAGTGTTCGGAGATTTGGACGTTAAAGCCATTGATACCGGATTAATCACAAAATGCCTGGAACCGATTTGGCTAACCAAGAATGAAACAGCCGGCAGGGTGCGTGGGCGTATTGAATCTATTTTGGATTGGGCGACCGTTCACGAATACCGGGAAGGCGTAAACCCGGCACGATGGCGCGGTCATCTGGATAAGCTCCTAGCTAAACAATCAAAGGTACAAAAAACAGAGCATCATAAAGCGTTACCTTATATGGAAATTAACGCTTTCATTGGTCAGTTACACCGGCAGGACGGTATAGCCGCTAAATGCCTTGAGTTCACTATTTTGACAGCAGCAAGAACCGGGGAAACCATCGGCGCTACGTGGGATGAAATCGAACTTGATGCAAAAACCTGGACTATTCCAGCGGTTCGGATGAAAGCAGAACGGGAGCACCGTGTCCCATTAAGTGCTGATGCCCTAACCATCCTGAATGATATGGCAGCCGTTCGGATTAATGATTATGTTTTCCCCAGCACTAAAAAGGGCTTGAGCAATATGGCGATGTTGGCAGTTTTAAAGCGCATGGATCGGGCAGATATTACCGTCCATGGTTTCCGGTCTACGTTCCGTGACTGGGCGGCAGAGTCAACGGCATATCCCGGCGAAGTGGTGGAAATGGCGTTAGCACATGCCATTAAGAATCTAACCGAGGCGGCCTATAGGCGCGGTGACTTGCTGGAAAAGCGCAGCCGGTTAATGGAAGAATGGGCGCGGTACTGCAAAACATCAAGATTGAATGGTGATGTCGTGCCGATTAATAAAGCGGTTAAAGTTGCAGTACAATAATTATCAAATCTAACAGCGAGTACCCATCATGCAAACTCTACAGATCAGTGACCAAGCCGCAAATCATCTTAATGACATGGCGCAACAAGAACATATTACCAGTGCAGAGTTGATTGAAAGGCTCATTGAAAAACACCGAGACGAGCAGGCAAAACAACGCGAATTAAAGTCATTTTTCGCGCCTTATCAAAAGGACATGACCGGGTTTAAATTTGATCGAGAAGATGCCAATGCCCGGTGAATTTATTGATACCAATGTTGTTGTTTACAGCCTGAGTAAAGACCAACATAAACAACATAAAGCCCTGGCTTTACTGGCTAATAAGCCGGTTATGTCGGTACAGGTATTAAGCGAAACTGCAAATGTCATGAGGCGCAAGCTGGGCTTTGACATTGCCGCTATCCGTGCAGTTATCAATCGTATTAACCAAGAATGTAGCTTACTGCAACCGATTACCGTTACAACGCTTAACCTAGCGCTAGATATAGCCGAGCGTTACAGTTTTTCACATTACGACAGCTTAATTATTGCCGCTGCATTACAAGCAGGTTGCACAACACTTTATTCTGAGGATATGCAGCACGGCCAGATTATTGAAGAGCGAATTAGAATTATCAATCCGTTCTTGTAAACCGTTAAAAATCGCACAGCTGATACAACCAAATTTAACCGGATAGCCTTAGCGGGCAACAAGTAGGAGTCGTTACCCTACTTCCGGTTAATCCTTTCGTAACGATTACACTTTAACGAGGTGTTTATAATGACCCGAAAAGAGCTTGCATTTCATTACAAAAGCGGACTAAAACAGTCCGTTGGTTTTAATGACCGCCCCGCTATATTAGCAGTGCTCAACAATATTTTAAATGAGGCCATTGCTGTTCTTGAGCCGTGGATAAACAACGTAGAAAGACCGGGTTTATGTCACATGGAGCCAGGTTCTCGCACAATTCGTATTGAAAGTGCTACTAATGCACCATGGAATCTATGCGACCCAGATGACGCGTATCAGTTTAACTTGTGCGCGAATCTTCCAGATCCCATAAAACCAGCAGCATATCTTGCGAGATTATGCACAGGCGTGATTAAGCAGGGAGTGATTAAACCGAATAGCTTTACAATCGAACATATCATTGAGGCTTATCGATGCCTTGACGAAGCGGAAGGCATTAATCAAAAGATCGATGCTAATAAAAGCCGCACCAACAAATTTGCAAAAATAGAAAATGACTTAAAGGCATATTGGAAAAAGAATATACCAAGAACAAAACTGGCAACTGAGGCTGCTATCTTATTGGAAAAGACTTCAATTTATGAACTATCGCCAACCAAGCCAAAACGAAGCTCGCTAGAGAGGTATATTCGCAAGTGGCAAGCAGAGCCAGAATGAATAATCAGTTTACGGCGTAAACTCAGACTTTACGGCGCAAACTAAATTTATCTTTCAAATTCAATAACTTATAGTTTTATTTTGTTGCTGGGTCTTATAGGCTAGTTACACTTTATCAATGAAGTGTAACGGAGAACTTCCAAATGCAACAAGAACCCACCACACAAACCAGCGCAGCCGCGTTTAATCAAATCAACTTCAATTCATTACCTGAGACCGGCGGCTTCTGTAAGCTGTGGCAAATCGTCGGAGACAAGAAGAGGAATATTCCGGCAGTTTTGCCAATTTCAAGGTCAACTTTTTTAAGTCGTGTAAAAGACGGAACTTATCCCCAGCCAGTAAAGCTAGGCGCGAGGTCTGTAGCGTGGAGGGTTCAAGATATACGTGCATTATTGGCTGAAATCGGAGGCTAATCATGGATGAGATTAGCACCACCACGGCGGCGAACCGTGGCAGCACTATACAAATTCAGCAATCAAATTTTACAACAGCTTACCGTGGAATTAAAGCCGCAATAATCGAAGTTTGCACATGGTTATCATGGATGGGGTTCTCGCTATGATGAACAAACAGACCCATTTCAAATCAAAATACGCAGCGTATGGGAAAGTGCTTGCTGATCGTATGAAATGGAATAACCCGCCGATGTTTATATTCGTCTGTGTCGGCGGTGATGCATTCAGATCAGCTCAGAAGCATAACCAAGACCGTGATAACTCAGCAATGGTGTTAACGCCCGAACAAGACCCTAAGACGCTTATATGGCCGGTTGCTGGCTGCCCTGTCGTCATAGAGTGGGACGGGAGCGCAGCGATAGCGTTAATCATATCGTTAGTGAAATGCTTATTGAGTGCGGGAGCTATAGCCGTGACCATCTGGCCGACCTGGGAGGACTTCAACACTCCGCCTGGATATTACGACACATCCCAGCAGCCGATTAAATTTATCAATTGCCGTGAAATCATCCGAACTTATTACCCAAAGCAGGTACAAGCATGATGCCAGATGAAATTGATTATGAGGAAATTACACCGGACGACCAGCCGGCCTTGCCTGATACTGAAATAATCCAAAAGCTATCAACGCTTAACTCTATCGACTACGACCGCCAAAGGGAAGCACACGCGAAAACTTTAGGCGTAAGAGCGTCAACGCTGGACAAAGAAGTTAAAGCGATTAAGGGAGCTGAAAAGGAAGCTGGACGCTTGCCATTCGCCAATGTTGAAGTTCACCCCGAACCGATAAACCCAGCTCAACTACTTAACGAAGTATCAGGCGTTATCCGTCAATTTATCGTAATGGACGAGCATCAAGTCCAAGCGGCGGCGCTATGGGTAGCCCTGACATACTTCATTGATGTTGTGGACTATGCGCCCCTGGCTATCATCAACGCGCCGGAGAAGGCCTGCGGAAAAACTCAACTCTTAGATGTGATGGGAAGAATGAGCTATCGACCGCTACCCGCATCAAACGCTTCATCATCTGCATTGTTTAGAGCCGTAGAGCTCTGGAAGCCCACTATCTTGATTGACGAAGCCGACACCTTTTTCAGAGATAACCTAGAGCTACATGGCATGGTCAATGCCGGATATAAGAAAGGCGGCTATGTTCTGCGGAGCGAGGCAGTGGGTGATAGCTTTGAACCTCGTGTGTTTTCCGTCTATTCAGCAAAGGCGCTGGCAGGTATCAAGTTAGAAAAACATTTACCTGACGCCACCATGAGCCGAGGAATTATTTTTAACCTGAGACGCAAGCTACCCGGCGAAAGTGTTAGTCGGTTACGACACGCCGAACCCGGTTTATTCAGCGGCATTGCCTCAAAGCTGGCGAGGTTTGCACTGGATTATTCCGAACAGGTACAACAAGCCCGACCAGCGTTACCCGATGCCCTTTCAGATCGTGAGCAGGATAACTGGGAAGGACTGTTGGCAATTGCGTCATGTGCCGGTTCTGAGTGGCTGAATAAGGCAACAGCAGCAGCGTTAAAACTGTCGGCAAATTCCAATGACAAAACCGTCAGTGCTGGAAATGAATTGCTTAGTGATATTCAGAATATCTTTGAAACTAAGCGTATCGACAAAATAAGCACAACGGATTTAATAGAGGCCCTTTGTGACGATGAAGAAGCCCCTTGGGCAACTTACAACAGAGGAAAACCCATTGTACCAAGGCAGTTTAAAAAACAGCTTGAACCCTATCAAATTGAATCAAAAAAGATAACGGTAGGTTTTCGAGAAGTGCGTGGTTTTAGGATGGAGCAATTCACTGATGCTTTTATGCGTTATCTCACCCCTCCGGTTTTATCTGTCTATCCGTCGATAATACCAACAAACCCAACAACGGTAAGGCCTAGAGCATCGACAGATAACCCGACAGATAGACAGATAGATAATTATCCGTCTGGCCTACAACCCACGAACGGTGAGGGCTCCGACAGCAAGACAGATAAAACGACGTTTTTAGGGGTAGGGGTAAACGCACGAATTAATGACGATGTTATGTATTTTTAGAGGGGTTTTAAAATGAGTGCATTAACCAAGATCGAAAGGGCAGGATTTAGGGTTTTTTTGAATGGCGATAATTTAGGCATTACTCCGGCGAAGGACTTAACACTTCCACAACAAGAGTTCCTGAAATCACATAAGGCCGAAATCATAACGGAGCTTTCAACCTATCAGAAAATCATTAACTGGCTGGCTTTGATTGGGGAGACTGAACAGGGCGTTATTGATGAAACTATCGACCGCTGCAAAGCCGACCCGGAGACGCTCAGTTACTTTTTGCAACGCGCCGACGGTATAGCCAAGCCCCATTAATTTAAACGCCGTCTACGGGTGGCAAGGACAAAATAAAATGAAAGACAATATTATTAATTTTCCAGCTCATCAGGTTGATGTTATCTACAGTCCAGCGCTACAAAAAGTAATTGCTATGGTTGATGATTTAAGCGAAGAAGACACGGATTTATTGTTCAGCAATTTATGGGCTATGGGTTATGGTTCGACTTCTTAATTGGTGGTGAAAATATGAGTAATAAATACCCGGTTGAGGTCGATGGCGTAACGGGTGAGGTTAGCGACCTCCCCCCGGCCAATAGAACGCGATACCGGGCAAAGCTGGACACGCTGCAAGACGTAAGGCGCGAAATGGCAAAGCTGTATCGTGAGACGAGATCCGGCGTTCTTGATGTGCAGGACGCTACTAAAATGACTTGGATGCTGCAGGCGGTCGGTAAGGTGATCGAAGGCAGCGATTTAGAAAAACGTATTGAAATATTGGAAGGTAAAAAATGAGCAGCTTAGAGAAAAGACTAGTGAACCTTGAACGCGCCGCCGAAGATGCAGCACCGGTTATGCCGGGCTTAGTGCTGTTTTTCAATGGTGACGCGCCGACAGAAGCACAACAGCGAGAGATTGACCAAGCCGAAGCCAACGGGCAGCAGGTTATTATCTTTAACGTTGTTGATGCCAGTGAAAACGGGGGGATGAATGGCTAATTTAAAATTGAGACTCAAGGCGCTGGAGTCTGAAATACCCCAGAAGCCGTGGTTCACCATTGAGATTGAAGATATGCCGGACCCGGAACAATGGGAGCAAATTAACGCCGCACATGCAGACGGCCGGATGGTGTTTATATTTCAGAACAAAGGTAATACCTTAGGCGTGTTTATACCGGGAGCGGATACCGTGCAATGGAGTGATGCGATTAAATAGCGATTCGATACCATGTATTGCAGCCGGTTTAATTACCGGCTTTTTTGTGTCTGAAATTTATTGATAGTCGGCAGAAGTTGCCGGTGGTTTATTCAACGAGGTTCAACCCAAACCAGCGCCAAAGTTAGGGCGGGAGTTAGGGCGGGGAGACATAAAAAAACCGATTGCCTTTAAAAAACAATCGGTTATCTTGTATATATGGCGGAGAAGCAGGGATTCGAACCCTGGGAGGGGATCAACCCTCAACGGTTTTCAAGACCGCCGCTTTCGGCCGCTCAGCCACCTCTCCATACCCGGCGTATTATATAGGGTGTTACATTTATTGCAATCTTAATTTAAAGCGGATATGACGAATCTGAAGCTTGTGTAGTGACTCAGGGCTCATTGCATTGTATAAATATTGTTGTCTCAGTTCTTACTGTAATTAATATCAATAACTGTGTATCGAGTCTCTTTAAGTTCATTTTTAATAGCGACTTCATCATCAAACGTTTTTTTAAGCAGCGCTCTTGCCAGCGGCGAATCAAGGCTGATGTATTGTTTTTTAGGATTAAGCTCATCAGCTCCAACGATGCGGTAGGTTATTTCTTCGCCCGCTTCATTCTCCAAGGTCACCCAGGCACTGAAAAAAATCCTGTCCTGATCATCGGGTGGCTGGGATACGATATTAAGGGCGGGCAGGCGTTTTTGCAGATAATGGATGCGTCGGTCTATACCGCGTAATTCTTTTTTACGGTAGATGTACTCGGCATTTTCCGAGCGATCGCCCTCCGCGGCAGCCGCTGATAATGCCTGGGTGACCTCTTTGCGTTTGGTCCACAGATCCCTCAATTCAGTTTCCAGCGATTGATAGCCTTCCGGCGTGATGTAAGGGGATGACTTCGGTCCCGGCGGTCTCCAGCGCGACATGATTGATTTCCTGTAGATAATTATGATGGACTGAAATAATTTTCCAGACAAAACAGCTGCAACTCTTTATCATAGTCCGCTTTTAAATTACCAAAAAGGTTTTATCATGCAAGTAGCTGACAAGATGGCTGTCTCAATTCACTATACTTTGACTAATGATGACGGCGAAGTACTGGATAGTTCAAAAGGTGATGATGCCTTGGTTTACCTGCACGGGACCGGAAATATCATTCCCGGTCTGGAAACCGCATTGAATGGTAAAGCCGTTGGCGACAAATTTAATGTGCGCGTTGAGGCCAAAGATGCTTACGGCGAAAAGCACGATGAGATGATTCAGGTCATTCCACGCGCTATGTTTGAAGGCATAGATGAGCTTGAAGTCGGCATGATGTTCCATGCCGATGTCAGTTCCGGTCCCGGCGAAGTCACTATCGTTAAGATCGATGGCGATGATATTACCATTGACGGCAATCACTCGCTGGCAGGAATGGCCTTAACTTTTGATGTGGAAGTTGTGGACGTTAGACCGGCGACCAAAGAGGAAGCCGAGCATGGCCATATCCATGGCGCCGGTTGTCACCATTAGGCCATAGCCTAACCTACAAAAGCCTTTAGTAATTCAGCGGTATCAGCCATGCCTTTATGGAGGTGCCGCTCAATTTCTTCCATGGTTATTTCTCCTTCCGATTTTCCTGCGGCCCAATTGGCGACTACACTGATTGCAGCATAATCGATACCGAGTTCTTTGGCCAGCGCGGCCTCCGGCATGCCGGTCATGCCGACTAGGTCGCAGCCGTCTCTTTCCATACGCTGGATTTCTGCGGCGGTTTCCAGGCGCGGGCCTTGTGTGCAGCCATAGGTGCCTATCGGGCTGATTTTTATGTCGGCTTTAGCGGCGGCGCTAATTAAACGGGAGCGCAGTTTTTGACTGTACGGACAGGTAAAGTCTATGTGAGCGACTGTTTCATCGTCAAAAAAAGTATGCATACGGCCATAGCTGTAATCGATAATCTGATCCGGGATGGCGATATGCGCAGGTCCCATTTCGGGGGTAATACCGCCCACGGCGGCAACGGCAATGATCTGCTCAATGCCGAGTTGTTTAAGTGCCCAGATATTGGCCCGGTAGTTTATTTTATGCGGAGCGATGGTATGAGGGTTGCCGTGTCTGGCCAGGAATATAATCCGGCTGTTGTTCAGCTCCCCGGTAAGAAACTCGGCAGATGGAGAGCCGTAAGGTGTACTCAGCTGCTCGCGTTTGATAATGTTTAAATCGCTAAGTTGGGTTAGGCCGGTGCCGCCAATAATGGCTAATTGAATCATAATGTTTATTCCTTGCAGGCATAAATGCCCGGTGCGTTGCGTAAATAGCCTTTGTAGTCCATACCGTAGCCGAATAGGTAGCGGTTTTCTACTTTCAGTCCGATAAAATCGACAGTGACAGGTTTTTGATGGTCAAGAATTTTATCGACTAACACGGCACTGTAGACGTTTGTTGCGCCTTGTTCGCGGCAATATTGATAGAGGGCTTCAAGGGTGATGCCTTCGTCGAGAATATCGTCAACGATAAGAACGGTCCTGCCTTTCAGCGATGTTTCCGGTTTAACCAGCCATTTGATGCTGCCGCCCGAGGTCTGGTTTTGATAACGGCTGGCGTGGATGGAGTCAATGGTTAACGGGATGGTTAATCGAGTCAATAATTTGCCGAAAGTAACGATCGCGCCATTTATAACGCAGAGTAATAGCGGGTTGCTATCGGCGAGAGCGATGTTGATTTTTTGAGCCATGCTATCGATGGCTGCTTCAACTTCCTGTTCGCTGTGCAGCAAATCGGCCGTTGCCTGGACGTGTTTGATTTCTTCAAGCATGTTTATTTATTATTGTTAAGGATGAGAGTGGATAAGTGTTGCCATTTTTCGCTGCGCATCAACTGCTCGCGGTTCATCTGCGGCTTGCCTTGCATCCTGCCCAGTCGTTGTTCCCTGATAGGGTCATGGGTTATCGGCAAAGCATCAAGCACCTGTTCGGCGGCGGTAGGATTGTTGCAAACCAGGATCATATCGCAGCCGGCAAGTTGAGCCAGCCGGGCGCGTTCCGGAAAGTCGCCGACCGATGCCGCACCTTCCATGCTCAGGTCGTCGCTGAACACGGTGCCGTTAAAATTTAATTCCTTGCGTAAAATCTGCTGTATCCAGAACGGCGAAAAACCGGCCGGATTCGGATCGATTTTCGGATAGACCACATGCGCCGGCATGATGCCTTCCAGACCTTCTTCGATCAGTTGTTTAAAAGGCGCCAAGTCTTTTACCCTGATGCTGTCCAGGTCTCTTTCATCTATAGGTAAAGTCAAGTGTGAGTCCAAAGCCACTGCGCCGTGTCCGGGGAAATGCTTGCCGGTTGCGGCCATGCCCGCCTCATTCATGCCTTTCCGGAATAAGCTTGAAAGACGTGTTGCAAGCGCCGGATCGGTTGAAAATGAACGGTTTCCGATGATTTCGCTAACGCCGCAATCAATATCCAGAACCGGCGCAAAGCTGAAGTCGACGCCGACAGCCAGTAATTCAGCGGCCATGAGCCAGCCTGCCGGTTCCGCCAACTCGGGGTTTTGCGCATAGCTTGATGCGGGCGGCAAGCGGGTGAAACCTTGCTGAAAGCGCTGTACTCTGCCGCCCTCCTGGTCGACGGCAATCATTATGTCGCCATTACGCGCGGCACGGATATGATTAATCAGCTCGGTCACTTGTTCGGGATTTTGGTAATTGCGCGAAAAAAGAATGACCGCCCCGGTGTTAGGATGATTTATTTTTTCTTTTTCAGCTTGTGTCAGGGTTAAGCCTGCAACATCGAGCATTATCGGGCCGATAGGGAGATGGGTTGTCATTGCCTTGTCAATATTGGATTCGTTTTAAAATTGATGGGGTTGGCCTTATACTAGACCATTATTTTCCAGTTACACGGAGTCTGTTATGCGTTTATGGGTTGTAGTACTAAGTCTTCTGTTCATGTCTGCCGCTGTTGCAAATGAGGGGGCAAAAGAATCGGAAGCAGAAGCCGGTGTAAAATATGTGGAAATGGCTCCTAAGTTTACCGTTAATTTGGCCGAACCAAAAAAATATTTGCTGGTAGATGTTCAACTATTGGTTGAAGGTGCGAACACTATTGCGGCGGTAAAAAAGCACATGCCTGCATTAAGGCATGAGCTAATCATGTTATATAGCGGCAGATCGTCTGAAGGATTGCAAACGATGGAACAGCGCGAAGCATTACGACATGAAACGACAGAGGTTATTCGTAAGACGCTGGAGAAAATGGAAAAAGGTGACAAAGGGCATGGCGCATCAGCCGAGAAAGAGCATGACGAGGACGGCAAGGACGCGCATGAAGAAGGTTTTAAAGAAGCTTATTTTACCGAGTTTTTGGTTGATTAAGATTTTTAAGGCATAAAACCTTGTGCCTGTGTTACATGCCCAACTGAGCTCTAACACGAGTTAAGTTATCCGCAATTTGCCTTTCGGTATAAGGAACGGCGTCAAACTTTCCCCAGACCGGCGCAGGCCATGCTTTATCGGCCTGATAGCGGACTATATGATGAATATGCAGTTGCGGAACCATATTGCCTATTGCAGCAATATTCATTTTGTCTGCTTTATAAAGTGCTGCCAGGTTTTCGGCAAGATAGCTGGATTCCTCGGTCAGCAACTCACGTTCAGTTTTACTTAGCTGATAAATTTCCTTCAGGTCACCTCGTTCCGGAACCAGTATAAACCAGGGATACTGGCTGTCATTCATCATTAATAATCGGCATAACTCAAAGCGGCCAATGGCTATGCAATCCTGTTCCAAGCGCGGGTGCAGCTGAAATGTCATGATCCTGTTTATCCTAAAAAAACTAAAAGCAAAGCTTGAAAATGGTTAAATAATCAGTTTAACTTAATATCCTGACTGAGAATATAACAACAATAACAGGAGGATAGTTTTATGTCTGCCCAAGCCCTTTCAGTTCAAGATATACCTAATGATAACCAATTGACCGTCTCGTTTCGGTTGTTGTTAGGGTTGTATGCAATCATTCCGTTGTGTTTATTGTTACAGTTATTTGATGGTTGGTTTTGGCATGGTTTCTTGCAGCAGAATCTACCGAGTAGTCCCAAGCAATTTTTATTGTTCCAAATCATTTTTGGAACGCCGCATATCGTCGCCAGTTCCATCTTGTTGGCGAGCAATACCGAATACCTGAAATTTTACAAGTTGAAAATTATGTTGATGACGGTCGCCATTGCCATCGTTTTCGGCATAGGCAGCTTGTTTATTCCCTATAAAGTGCTTTACGTAACGGTGGCCGCCTGGACCGTATACCACGTGCTCAAACAGCAACTGGGCGTAGGGCGTGGTTTGTATCGACTACCCGATTGGGTTTTTTATTTATTATTGTGGCTGAGCGTGACGGCGGGTCTTTTTGTTTACATCGGTATATTCCTGAAAAACAGCCTGGATTTACAACAACTGGAGTTTATCAAGCTTGTTTCGGGCAGTTTATGTATAGGGCTGATTTGCAGTGCGTTGCTGTGCGAGCGCTATGTGACCACGCAATCGGGTAGGTGTTTTTTGTGGTCCAACGTTTTATTGGTATTAAGCACGTTTTATCTTTTTGTTCAGCAGTATTATTTCCTCGCGATTTTGGTGCCAAGGCTGGTGCATGACACGACGGCCTATATTTTCTATGTGGTGCATGATTACAACAAGCACCATCGGCAACCGCAGAATTTCATCTACCGTTATGCGGCGCGCTGTCGTTTACCGGTTTTTATCGTCTTGCCCTTGTGTTCGTTTGCGCTGGCGTTTGTGTTGCAGTCATACGGGGACGGCATGGTCAATAGACTGACCGAGTTCTTTTTCGGTGTGGAGATTCATAAAGCGATTACCTTAGGCCTACTGGGCTATCTGGCGTTAATGCATTACTACACAGAAGCGTTTACCTGGAAGCAGGGCTCGCCTTATCGAAGGTTTATTGCGTTTTCGAAATAGCAATAATGGTGCCCGGATGGCGCGAATTGCTACCTAATAGGTTTTAAAAATTTACACCACGAAGACACGAAGGGCACGAAGTTTGTATTTCTTCATGTCCTTCGTGTCTTCGTGGTGAATTAATCTGACTGCTTATTTAATGTATGGCACCAGCTTTACTCAGCTCCTTAACCGCATCCGCAGTATGAAAAAACGCCTTGCCGGGTTGCAGTTGCCTGATAAAGTCGGTTTTTTCAAGCTTATCAAGTACTGGGCCTTTCGCTTCCGAGATATGCAAGGTTATTTGCGCTGCCTGCAAAGTATGATTGAGGTTTTCCAATACTTCCAGCGCTGTGGTGTCTATGTCGCTGACTGACGTAAAAATAAGCACAATATGCTTAATGTCCGGCTGCTGCCTCAATTCGGATTTGATGAAGTCCTCGATATAATTGATATTAGCAAACGTGATACATTCATCGACACGCAGCAATAGCAAGTGAAGCCACGTTTCTACGTTATGGCGTTTGATATTGCGGTAATGTTCAGTACCGGGTATGCGCCCAACCACGGCAATATGCGGTTGGCTTGTTTTCCGCAAGTGGCTGACCAGGGTCAGGATAATGCCCAAGGTGATGCCTTCTTCAATACCGTAAACTAAAACACCCAGCAAGGTGGCGAGTTCGGCGATGCCGTCGCCGCGGTCGTAACGCCACGTCAGGGCGATGTCCTTCAGTTTCACTAAAGGGGTGATGGCGGCCAAAATGATGGCGGCCAGTGCCGCTTTGGGAATGTTTTCAAACCACGGGCTAAAGAAAATGACCGCCAAGGCAAGAATGGCGGCGGCAATCAGCATCGCCATTTGAGTGCGCGCACCGGCAGCAAAATTGACCATCGTGCGGCTAAATCCGCCGGCCACCGGCATGCCTCCGGAAATAGCGGCAGATAGGTTGGCAATGCCCAGCGCGATCAATTCCTGATTGGGAGCGATTTTTTCGGCTCTTAAATTAGCGGTGACCTTGGCAATGGCTACGCTCTCGACATAGGCAATCAGCGTGATAAAAGCGGAATAGGGCAGCAATACATACCATTTTTCAATAGGAGAGAAATCGAAGATCAGCGCAGGTAAACCGGCCGGAACTTGGCCGACAACCGCGACATGGTGCTGTGCTGTCAAATCGAGATAACTGACGGCCAGGGTTGTCAGCATGATGGCCAATAAGGGTCCGCATTTACTGATTGCAGTGATGAGGGTAGGCTGCATGCCGATTTTCTTAAGAGCATGAATCAACGGTTTGCCGAAAAAAATCAGCAAGCCCAGCGCGGTGAGGCCGATTGCCAGAGTGACGGGGGCAATGCCTGAAAGATACTGGCCGTAGCAAATCGCATCAATACCGCACGACGGGGCTTTTAAGCCGAACAACTGCGGCAATTGATTGCCGATAATCAATAAAGATGCGCCGCTGGTAAAACCGGTCAGTACCGGATGACTGATGAAATTCACCAGTCCGCCCATGTGCAGCAGTGCCATCAGCAACATGATGATCCCGCTTTCTGCCGACAGAATCAGTGCACTTTGAACGGGATTGCCCAATGCACTGACTTCCGGTGCGGTTAAGGCGCCAGCGATCATAATGGCGGCAATCGATGCAGGTCCGACCGACAAGGTGCGACTGGTGCCGAACAGGGCATATATTATCGGCGGCAGGATGCTCGCATAAAGCCCAAGTTGCGGTGGTAAACCGGCCAGAATCGCATAGGCGATGCCTTGCGGAACCAGCAAAATAGCGGTAATAATCCCAGCGAATAAGTCGCTGTTAAATTCATGGCGAGAGTAGGATTTTAACCAGCCTACAATCGGAAATAACTGTGTTAATCGTGACGCGTTGTGATTTAAGAGAGTCATTTCAGTTTTGTGAGTTTTTTATTGGGTAAGACACAGTGAGGGATTGATCCGTGCAGATATTTTTAATGTTCATCAATGAACGGCTGAGGAACATTAAAAAATGACATCGCCGGGAAACATCCAGCTCGCCCTTTGGTAAAGAATATTAAGAACAACGGTTTAATAAAATCCAAGATTTTTTGTTAAATCATTGCGTCGTGCAGGGGCGGATGAATCCGCCCCTATAAATGCTCAAGTTATTTTGCGTGCGTTACTTATTAACGGGGGAACAAAGGTGCAGGATATGCCGGGACAAGAGGCGCATCCTGCTGTATTTCGTCGGATACATTATTCTTCATTCATAAACCGTTTGGCATAACTTTCCAAATGAGGAATATCAATGCGGTAACCTTTGAGCATCAAATGCCAATATAACCACGGAAAGCCGGTTGTTTTACCCCACCACCAGATAGCGCGGTTTTTTCTTGGGTCGAGTAAAGGGAAAGAAGGCGTTACTTTGCCGTCATAAGCAAACTCAGCCAGCATTACTGTACTCAGCGAGGTGGTTAACGGGCAGGAGCCATAGCCGTCATAGCCTCCTTCGAGATCCTTGCTGCTCTTCAAGTTAAGAATATTGTCAACCACGACCGGCACCTGCTTGCGCACTGCGGCCGCGGTTTTGGCATTCGGTGTTGATCCGGCATCGCCCAGGCCGAAAATATTGCTGTATTTGTTATGTTGCAGAGTGTTGGGATTGACATCAACCCAGCCTGCGGCATTGGCTAATGGGCTCTTCTTAATAAAGTCCGGCGCGCTTTGCGGCGGAGTGACATGAATCATGTCGAACGCTTTGGTGATCCGTTCCTTGTTGCCTTCGCTGTCGGTGGTTTCAAAAATGGCGATTTTGGCCGGGCCGTCAATAGCAACCAAATTATGGTTAAAATGGGTTTTAATACCGTAGTCGGCGACGACTTTGCTCAATGCTTTGGCGAAAAACGGTACGCCGAACAGGCCGGGCGTGGCGGTTAAGAACTCAATATTAAACTTGTCCAGCGTGCCTCTTTTACGGAAGCGATCCGCCGCCAAGTACATGATTTTTTGCGGCGCGCCTGCGCATTTGATCGGCATTGGCGGTTGGGTGAACAGCGCGGTGCCTTCCTTAATAGCCTGGATACATTCCCAGGTATATTCCACAGTCTCAGCGGAATAATTGCTGCATACATTGTTTTTGTTCAGCGTTTCTTTCAATCCTTCAATCTTATCCCAATCCAGTTGTAGGCCGGGGCAGACTACCAAGTAGTCGTAGCTAACCGTATCGCCGGAACGCAGGCTGACGCTGTTTTCATCCGGTTGAAAGGTTTCAGCATAATCTTTAATCCAGGTGACGCTCGGATGGATCAAGTCGGCTTCATTGCGTGTGGTTTCTTTTAAGGTATAAGCGCCGCCGCCGATGATAGTGAATCCCGGCTGGTAATAGTGGATTTCGGACGGTTCGACGATTGCAATATCAATGTCGGCGTTTTGGCGGCGCATATTGTTGGCAACGGAGACGCCGGCGGCGCCGCCCCCTATGATTAGCAAAGTATGGTGTTGGTTTGACATAAGTTCCTCTCAGGCGTGCGGTTAGTGGAAGATTTCGGTACACGACAAAAAAGTGTAAAGCAACATAATTTCTTTGTCATGTACGTAGTTTCACTATAAGTTAAGCGGCTTCTTTTTTAAGGCGCATCAGTGCAATCCCTACTTCACCGGATATGGTGGAAAAAGCAGAGCTGTTGCCCAACATTGTTTCCGCGTCGGCGTATTTTTTTGCATTGATGGCTGAGGCCACTTTTCCCGCTTCAACGTGAAACGCGGCGTGTTTAGTTAAAGTGATTGCATAACTCGGTAAACTGCTGCATTGAGTTTTACCTTCCCCATGCAGCCACTTGCCGAGTTCGCAACAATTGTCCTTGCCGATGGTTACGGCATCCATTTGTTCTTGTTTGGATATGGCGGTACGGAATTTAACTTTCCATTCCATATGTTTTTGGATTGCGCTGTCTATATTCATTATTTTTCTTCTTATGTCGCTTTATAGGCCGGATGCGCGGGAGCGCAATCCGGTGCTTTGCTGTCTGAATCAGGACGATTGGCTTTTTTTCCAGGCTTCAAATCCACCAGCCATAGACAGCACATTAGTGTACCCCAATTGCTGTAGGGTCTGCGCCGCCAATGCCGAGCGATTGCCCAGACGGCAGTATATGAGCACCGCTTTCGATTTGTCGGCCAGTTCGGGCATATTGCTGATTTTGAATTCCAGCATGCCGCGCGGCACCAATAGCGCCCCGTCAACGTGTCCAGCTGCGTATTCGCTTTCTTCGCGGGTATCGATCAGCACGATATTGCCTTCTGAGAGCAGCTGTTTCGATTTGGCGACGTCGATTTCAACGATGTGTTGCTTGGCAGCGGCTACCATATCTTCTGTTTTGGTCGTGACGCGGACCGGCAGCGTTTCGTCCCTGAGCGCTACGGCATCTTGGCGTTCATCTTCATCCAGGCCGCAATAACGGTTGGCGGGCACCGCCTCATCGATTAAACGGGGCTTGGGTAAGTTCAGGTTTTGCATGATTTCCATAAACTGCTCGCGAGACTTGCCTGCCAGACGCGGATTGGTTGTCCGTTCCTGCATGATGCTGCTTACCCAGCGCTGTTGGTAATCATGGCCCGGATAAACCAATGTTTCATCCGGCAGCGTGAACAAGCGTTGGGTAATGCAGTCATAAAGCGCTCCGGCATCTCCGCCCTGGAAATCGGTGCGGCCGCAGCCGCCGATCAATAAAGAGTCGCCGGTAAACAAACGGTCGCGCCATAAAAAGGAAATGCTGCCGCGGGTATGGCCCGGCGTGGCGATGACCTTGATTTGTTCGTCGCCTGCAAATTTAAAAATATCGCCGTCCTGAATTTGAATGTCGGCCGATTCAGCGCCGCACAATCCACTGACCGCGGTTTGCGCACCCAAGCGTTGGCGTAGCAAGCCGCTGGCGGTGATATGGTCGGCATGAACATGCGTTTCCAACGAATATTTCAGTTGCAGGCCGTGTGTTGCCAACAACTCAATATATTCATCGATATGGGTGTTGACCGGATCGATCAGGATCGCGTCCTTACTAACCGGATCAGCAATCAAGTAAGTGTAGGTCCAGGTTTCCTGATCGAATAATTGTTTAAATAGCATGATGTCTCTCCGGTTGAATTATGGATATATCTGTTAAAGCAAAGCCTGTGCCAAAAGATCAAGGTAAGGGTTGAAAGGCACGAGATAAGGGGCTGTAGCCAAGAAGAGTTCATTTTTGCTCTTTGTCTTGCGCCTTTTTTCTGTTTCATATATTGTTTCAATGGAACGCTTATTTGATTCAATGAGACATTTATGAAACAACTCTCCGAAACATTATCAGGTTGGCTGTCGCAACAGTCATTAGAGCCTTTACTTTTAACACTGCTCGATCTTTGCGATGTTGTAGGCCTTTATATTGTTGACCGTGATCAACAGGTCATTCACTGGAGCCAAGGTGCGGAGCAGTTATCGGGATTGAAAACCGCGGATGTTACAGGCAAGCCCTGTTTGCAAGAATACGCCATTGCCGATGACGGCGGCCATAAAAAACAACTCATAAAATCATTTCAAGCGGACGGCCAAAAAACCGGGCTGAACAAGATGACTCAGGTTTTGTATGACCGTGAAGGCTCTTTTGCCGGTGGCTTGGGCCTATTGCTGCCTGCTTCGGAGCCGCCGGTAAATGCGATTTTATCGAAAGAAGATTCTGAGCCTGGAAAACAGGGTTTTCAAGGCTTGTTAAGCCGCTCGCCAGCCATGCAGGCGGTATTCCAGATTATTCAAAATGCGGCGGAAACGGAAGCCACTGTATTGGTAAGAGGCGAGAGCGGTTCCGGCAAAGAACTGGTTGCCAAGGCCATCCACGATCTAAGCGCCCGCCGCAACGCGCCTTTTCTGGCGATCAATTGCGCGGCCTTGTCCAGTAGTTTGCTGGACAGCGAGTTGTTCGGCCACGTACGCGGCGCGTTTACCGGTGCGATCAAGGATCATAGCGGCTTATTCCAGCGTGCGCACGGCGGAACCCTGTTCCTGGACGAAGTGGCCGAGTTGCCGCTTGAATTACAGGCCAAGCTGCTTAGGGTTATTCAGGAAAGAAACTATATTCCGGTAGGCGGCGACCGTTCAATTGATGTCGATGTGCGCATCGTTGCCGCGACCCATCGTTCATTGCGGGAGGAAGTCAAGTTGGGGCGGTTTCGCGAAGATTTGATGTACCGGCTCAGGGTCGTGCCCATTTTTATTCCGCCGTTACGAGAGCGTAGGGAAGATATAAGCTTGCTGATCTGGCATTTTATCCAGCAGCATAATGCGGCCAATTTCAGGAAAATTGAAAAGATCGATCCGCAAGCCATGCGCGCTTTGCTGGATTACGCGTGGCCGGGTAATATCCGGGAGCTGCATAATGTGGTCGAATATGCTTTTGCGGTAGGCAGGGGCACCACCTTGCGCTGTTCGGAACTGCCGCCCGAGTTCAGGGAGGCGCGTGCCGTGGAGTCGCAACCGGCGCAGAATTCCGTGCCGCTGTCTGCGGCAGAAGAATCCGCCGCCATCCGCCAAGCGCTGGAGCAGAGCAATGACCGGGTTAGCCAGGCCGCTCGTTCACTGGGCATGAGCAGAGCGACATTCTGGCGTAAACGCAAGATGTATGGGATTTAAATAGTCTTCGTGCAGCTGTTAAACGCTATGATATGCTTGATACTTAAAAGCTATTTTCTTTTAATGAGGTGATTCATGTCCGCTGTTCTTACACCTACTCATTTCACCGCCGAAGATTATTTATCGTTGGAACGTAGTGCGACTTGTAAAAGCGAGTTTCACGATGGGCAAATTTATGCAATGACCGGCGCAAGCCGTGAACATAATCTGATAACAATTAATATTGCCGGCGAATTGAGAAGCCAACTCAAAAGGCGTCCTTGCGAGGCTTATGTCAGCGACATGCGTGTCAAGGCAGCCGAAGCGCGCAGCTACCATTATCCGGATATCGTTGTTGTCTGCGGTACACCGCAATTTGAAGATGCGCATGTGGATACCTTGCTCAATCCGACCTTGTTAATTGAAGTGCTGTCGCCTTCTACCGAAGCTTATGATCGAGGAGGCAAGTTTGCTCATTATCGTAAGATTCCGACATTGAACGAATATTTGTTGGTTGCCCAAGACCAGCCCAGTATCGAACGCTATCTGCGGCAGGGCGGCGCATGGGTATTAACGGAGGCTGTGGGGCTTGACGCTGACGTGCCGCTGGAAAGCATAGATTGCGTCCTTAGCTTGCGCGAGATTTACGACAAGGTGTTAAGTGGTGCGTAAAATTGCTGCATCTGAGGTAATGATCGTAGCGCGTGGCGGTTTGTCTCGGCTGCTTCCGAACCTTGACGCTTAGACCTTCCAGGTTTTAAAAATGTTGCCAGCTTTTAACATTGATTAAAGCTAATCAATTGCAGCTTCCTTCATTCCGTTTAGCCCCTAAGGATCTGCTATAAATAATTTCCATGAATTCCATGTAGGGGCGATTTTAATCGCCCTAGGCGAATGAATTCGCCCCTACAGGGCCATTTTCCAAGTTGGGAAGTTATTTCCAACCAAATCCTAATCTTTAACAAACGTCCGGTTTTTATTCCTGATCCATTCGCTCCACGATCCCGCGTAAAGCTTGGAGCCGGATAATCCTGCGTGTTCCATCGCCAGTAAGTTATGGCAGGCGGTGACGCCGGAACCGCAATAATGAACGACTTGTTGGGGTTCGGTAGCGCCGATCAGCTGTTTAAACTGTTTACGCAATTGTTCCGGCGCTAAAAACAGCCCGTTGCTATCCAGGTTTAATTGAAAGGCCCGGTTTAATGCATAAGGAATATGGCCTGCAACCGGATCGATAGGTTCTTGCTTGCCGCGATAGCGTTCGGGCGTTCTGGCGTCGATCAGGCAAATGGATTTTTTGGCGATACCGTTTTGCACTTGCAAAGCGCTAAGCCAAGCGGCTTCGTCCAGGTACGGCCGGAATATGACGGGCTTAACGATGGGCAAGGTTGTGGTGATCGGCAGGCCTTGTTTTTGCCATTGCTTGATGCCGCCATCTAATACCGCAACTTTGTCATGGCCCATGAAACGTAACAACCACCAGAGACGGCCTGCAAAAGCCCCGCCTGCATCGTCATAAGCCACCACTTGGCTGGTGTTGCTTATGCCCCAGTCGCCCAGTTTTTTCGCCAATAAAGCAAAGTTCGGCAAAGGATGGCGGCCGGTAAAATCGGTAATCGTCGAGGACAGGTCTTTATCCAGATCAGCGTAGCGGGCATTGGGAATATGTCCATGCCGATAGGCTTTGGCGCCGGCTTCGGTATCCGCTAAGGAAAACCGGCAGTCAACGATGATCCAGTTGGAATTGTTAAGCTGCTGATGGAGTGTTTCTGTGGAGATGAGCGTCGTGTAAGTCATGATTTTTATACCGTTAAGATGATTTTTCCGATGTGTTGACTGCTTTCCATGAGTTGATGGGCTAAGGCGGCGTTGGTCAGTGCAAAAGTTGAATATATAACCGGTTTGATTTTACCTGATGTTAACAAAGGCCAAACTTTTTCAAGCAGCTGGGCGGCAATGGCCGCTTTAAAGGCATCGTCCCTGGTTCTTAAAGTGGAGCCGGTGATAGTCAGCCGTTTAAGCATGACCGGCAACAGGTTTATTTCGGCTTTCGGGCCGCTTTGAATCGCGATTTGCACCAGCCGGGCATCATCGCTCATGCATTTTAAATTGCGCGGGAAATAGTCGCCGCCGATCATGTCCAGGATAACATCGACACCTTTGTTATCGGTAAGCCGCTTGATCTCTTCGACAAAGTCCTGTTCTTTGTAATTGATGGCGGCATCCGCGCCCAGTTGCAGGCAGAACTCGCATTTGGCGTTTGAGCCTGCGGTGACTATGACCTTGGCGTTAAACGCTTTGGCCAGTTGTATCGCCGTCGTGCCGATGCCGCTGGAGCCGCCATGTACCAGTAACGTTTCGCCGGGCTGCAAATGTGCGCGGTCGAACACATTGCTCCAGACGGTGAAAAAAGTTTCCGGTAATGCTGCGGCTTCGGTAAAAGACAAGCTTTCCGGCACGGGTAAGCAAAGCGCCGCCGAAGCTAGGCAAAATTCGGCATAACCTCCGCCAGTCACCAGTGCGCAGACCCTGTCGCCTTCATGTAAATGGCTGATGTCGCTTCCCAAGGCAATAATGGTCCCTGCAACTTCAAGCCCCGGAATGTCGGAAGCGCCGGATGGGGGCGGATATAGGCCTTTGCGTTGCATAACGTCGGGACGGTTGACGCCGGAGGCGGCGACTTTAATTAATACTTGATTAGCCGATGGCGTTGGGACGGTGCGTTGAGTCGGCTTTAAATCGCCGTTGTCGATTTCAATGGCAATCATTTGTTCGGGAAGCTGCATAGTTACCACGTTAATAAACTGAGTTACGGTTATTATATGCCGCAGTTATTGATATGCTAACTTTAATAACTGATGTTACGCACTCGCCCCCCAAAAGGCGTATTATTCTGGAATGGATAAA